>JBDKJB010000255.1:0-3946 GCA_039796835.1 Pseudomonadota bacterium
GATCGACATGCCCATGGCAGTGATCAGCGGAGCGAGCTTGGGGCTGCTGCGCAGCGGCCGGTAGGCCACCTTTTCAATGACGACGTTCAGCACGGCAGCCACCACGCAGGCGATGAGCATGGCCGCCAGCAGAATGACGTAGCCGGGCGCGCCAGGCATGCCGTCCTTCATGATGCCGATGATGGACCAGCTGGTCAGTGCCCCCACCATCAGCACCTCGCCATGGGCGAAGTTGATGAGGTTGATGATGCCGTACACCATGGTATAGCCCAGCGCCACCAGCGCATACATGCTGCCCAGCACCAGGCCATTGATGATCTGTTGAAAAAATATGTCCAAGACTGCTCCTGCCGGAATCGAAGTCGCGGGATTGTAGTGAGGGGTGCCTCCCTATTAACCCTTGGTGGCTGCTGCATTGGCTGCCCGCAGCAACTGCAGTTTTTCGGCGATGCGAAGCTCCAGGCCACGCGCCACGGGCTCGTACAGGCGGGTGCCTTCCAGGCCTGTCGGAAAGTAGTTTTCACCGGCGGCAAATGCGCCTTCCTCGTCATGGGCGTAGCGGTAGCCTTTGCCGTGGTCCAGCTGTTTCATGAGCCGGGTCGGCGCGTTGCGCAGGTGCAGCGGCACGGGCCGGGTGCCGTCGGACTGGACCAGTGCGCGGGCGGCCTTGAAGGCTGTGTAGACCGCATTCGATTTCGCCGCCACCGCCAGGTACACCACTGCCTCGGCCAGGGCCAGCTCGCCTTCGGGGCTGCCCAGGCGTTCGTACACCTCGGCCGCATCCAGCGCGATGCGCAGCGCGCGCGGATCGGCCAGGCCGATGTCTTCGCTGGCCATGCGGATCAGGCGCCGGGCCATGTAGCGCGGATCGGCCCCGCCATCGAGCATGCGGACCAGCCAGTACAGGGCCGCATCCGGGTCGCTGCCGCGCACACTCTTGTGCAGGGCACTGATGGTGTCGTAGAACTGGTCACCGCCCTTGTCATAGCGGCGCAGGCGTTCCCCCAGCACCTTCTGCAGCCAGGGGAGGTCAATCGACGCCACCCGCTCCTGTTCGGCCGACGCCAACAGGGTTTCCAGGGTATTGAGCAGGCGTCGGGCGTCGCCGTCGGCGTAATCCACCAACGCGTCAATTGCTTCATTTTTGATAGCTATGGATCCGCATTGAGAAACGGCAATATTCGCTATATTCTTCAAATCTTCGGCGGACAGAGGTTGCAGCACATACACCGCAGCACGGGACAGCAGGGCGGAGTTGACCTCGAACGACGGGTTTTCGGTCGTCGCGCCGATGAAGGTGAAGAGCCCGCTTTCGACATGCGGCAAGAAGGCGTCCTGCTGGCTCTTGTTGAAGCGGTGCACCTCATCGACAAAGACAATCGTGCGTTTGCCCTGCCCCTGCCACACTTGGGCCTGCTCGACCGCCTCGCGGATGTCCTTCACGCCGCCGAGCACGGCGCTGATGGCGATGAATTGCGCCTCGAAGGCATGGGCCATCAGACGGGCCAGCGTGGTCTTGCCGGTGCCCGGCGGGCCCCAGAGGATGCAGCTGTGCGGCCGGCCCGACTCAAACGCTACGCGCAGCGGCAACCCTGGTCCTAACAGGTGCTGCTGACCGATGACCTCCCCCAGATGGCGGGGCCGCAGGCGCTCGGCCAGCGGAACGGCGTCGGATGGCGTCAGCCGAACCGGTGCGACGAGATCGTGCACAAGGGGCTTTCCTCGAAGAACACGCAGGTCGAGGCTTCTGATTCCGCCGCCCCCACCGCCACCATCAGCGGCAGCAGGTGTTCTTCGCGCGGATGCGACAGGCGCGCTGCTGGCGCGCGCTCCCAGGCCACCAGGGCTGCCGAACGCTGGTCGACCGGGCCGTGCACCAGGGTCTGCTGCAGCCAGGCGTCGAACTGGGCCGATGGCGCCTTGGCTGCCGGCCCGTACATGCGCAGGTTGTGGAAGCTGAAGCCGCTGCCCAGGATGAGCACGCCCTGCTCACGCAGAGGGGCGAGCGCGCGGCCCAAGGCCAGGTGCTCGGCCGGGTCCAGCCCAAGCTTGAGCGACAGCTGCACCATGGGCATTTGCGCCTCGGGGTACATCACCGCCATGGGCACAAAGGCACCGTGGTCGAAGCCGCGCTGGGCGTCCAGGGCGGCAGGCAGGCCTGCCCCGGCAATCAGGCCATGCACCTGCTCGGCCAGCGCCACCGAGCCCGGCGCCGGGTACTTGATCTCATAGGTGTGCGCGGGAAAACCGTAATAGTCATACAGCATGCCGGGCTGGGGGTGGGACTGCAGGGTGAAGGCCGGCTCCTCCCAGTGGGCGGACACCATCAGCACCGCCTTGACGGGCTGGCCGATGGACGCCGGCAGCCCCTTGAGGAAGGCTTCGGTCTGGTCGTAGACGCCCTGGGTCTGGGTTTTCATCCACGGCCAGGGGCCGCCGCCGTGCGAAATAAAGAAAGTGGGGAGTTTGGGCAGAGTCATGCTGCCAGCATAGCAAACCCAGGCCCCAGACCTGAACTCAGGCAAGTTGCAGCAGCGCCAGGGTCCGAGCCCCCAGCAGCGTGCCCGGATTGGCCAGGTCCAGGATCACGTCAAAATGATTGCGGGCCGGAATTTCAACTGTTTCGCAGGCTGTGCCCTCCTTCTGCAGCTGAGCGGCGAATTCCCTGCTTTGTCGCTTGAATTCACGGGTTTCCACCGCGCCCCAGGCAACGACCGTGCGTGGAAAACCCCGAACGCTGTGCAGGGCCGGGCTGACCTGCCGGGCAGTCGCTTCGTCCAGGCCCAGGGCGTCGTTGATGGAGGTGCCCACGAGGGGTCGAAGATCGTAAATGCCCGACACCAGCACCACCCCACGCAGCGGTGCCTGGACCGCACCGGGCAGCGCCGCCATGGCCGCCAGGTGGGCACCGGCCGAGCTGCCGGCCACCACGATGTGGCGCGGATCGAAGCCCAGCGACGGACCGCAGGCCGCCAGGGCTTCGATCGCGGCACCGCATTCCCGGACGATCTGCGGCACACCCGCCTGGGGTGCAAGGGTGTAATCGATCGCTGCAAACGCCAGACCCGCTTCAACACAACCTGCCGCAGCGAACAGCGAATCGCGGGCGCTCAGCTCCTGCCAGTACCCACCGTGGATAAAGACCAGCAGGGGCACCCGCTGCATCGGGCTGGCTTGTGCTGGCAGGCACAGGTCGATGCGCTGGGCGGGCGCGTCGCCGTAACGCAACTCATGCCAACGCGCTCCGCGCGACTCGGTCAGCCGCCGGGCCTCAAGGCTCTGTGCCTCATAGGCGGCGATGAAGGGCTGATAGTCCCCACCGATGCAAGAACTGGGCGAATATTCCCGCTCGCGCTCGTCGGGAGTCACTGTCTGACCACACTCACGCCCGCAGGCGGCCGGAAGCTGAAGCGCTCGGCGCCCAGGGGCAGGTTGAGCTTGAGATCGGAAAACTGCAGGCGCGAGTTCTGCCCGAAGCTGTCCAGGAACTCCAGTGCAGCGAGGGTCGAGCCCTGGGGCCCCGGCCGAAAGCCGATGCGGATGCGCTGGATCTGCCCTTCGCCGGACTTGGGCACCGCTTGCGCCCACTCCAGACCGTCCGCGTCCGGGGCGTTCGTCAGCTGGAACTGGGTTCGCAACGCGTCCAGGCTGCTGGCCCCGATGATGAGTGCCGCCGGGGTGCTTTGCAGCACCTGGGTCTGCCTGCGCTCTGTGGCCTGCTTCAGATCGGCGTCGTAGAGCCACAGGCGCTGGCCGTCTGCCACGATGAGCTGCTCAAACGGCTTCTGGTAGCTGAACCTGAAGCGGTCCGGGCGAGCAAATTCAAGCACACCGCTGGACAGCTTGACGCGCGGCTTCTGGGCCGCGCCCTGCTCGGCCCGGGGCGGTGGGGTGACGGTCTGGACGAAACCCACTGATCCCGTTTTTGTTGACTTTAAAAATTCTT
>JBDKJB010000256.1:0-3944 GCA_039796835.1 Pseudomonadota bacterium
CCTGGTGCTTCAGGTCTTTGCCGTGGCGATGGCGCTGCTGGCGCTGACACACTGGCCCGGACTGCACAAGTGGGCCCTGCTCCTGCTGCTGTCATGGTCTGCGCTGGGAGCCTGCGTGATGGAATTGAACCGGCAAGCCCAGTTGGGCGTAGCTCTGTCGCCCCCTGCCCTCCTGACCTGGTTGCTGCAGCCGGGTGCCTGGGGGCGTTTGACGGAATGGCGCAACCTGCTGCTGTTGGCCATCACCGGCCT
Source organism: Pseudomonadota bacterium (assembly GCA_039796835.1). Classification (GTDB taxonomy): domain Bacteria; phylum Pseudomonadota; class Gammaproteobacteria; order Burkholderiales; family Burkholderiaceae_C; genus JBDKJB01. Next base: position 253 of record JBDKJB010000256.1, read on the forward strand.
GTTGCCCGCACTCTTGGCCTGGCGCATGCGGGTGCGCCGTTTGCCCCTGGGTCACTTGTTGGTATTGAATACTACTGTTTTGATAGCATCTATTTGGCTATACGTCACGGGAAAAAAGCTGTTTTTTCATGAAAACGGCTCGCCCCTGGACGTGTTGGGCCCGATGTTGCAGCTCTTCTAGAACAGGCTGCCCTGGCCGCCCCGCAAGGGGCTGGCGTCAAAGCGTGACAGGTCATGGTCGGACCGTTCGCGCCGGTAGCCCAGCCGGGCGCAGGTGGTGTCGAAGCGCTGCTTGATCAGATCGGCCCATACGCCGGCGCCCTTCATGCGTTGGCCCCAGCTGGCGTCGTAGTCCTTGCCTCCCCGCATGTCGCGCACCCGAGCCATCACGCGTTCGGCCCGGTCAGGGTAGTGCAGCTGCAGCCATTCCTCAAAAATGGGGTTCAGCTCCCAGGGCAGACGCAGCACGGTGTAAAAAGCCGCCCTGGCCCCGGCGTCCCAGGCTGCTTGCAGGACCTGCTCCATGTCGTCGGTGATGAAGGGGATCTGCGGCGCCACACTCACCCCCACGGGGATGCCCGCTTCTGCCAGGGTGCGGATGGTGCGCAAGCGGCGATGGGGTGCCGCGGCGCGCGGTTCGAGGATGCGGGCCAGTGGGCCGTCAAGCGTGGTGATCGTCACATAGACGGCCGCCATGCGTTGCGCAGCCATGGGAGCCAGCAGATCGATGTCACGCTCTACGCCGCTGCCTTTGGTGACGATGGCCAGGGGCTGCCGGGCGGCGGACATCACGTCGATGCAGGCGCGGGTGATGCGGTAATCGCGTTCGATGGGTTGGTAACCGTCTGTGGCCGCCCCGACGGCGATGAGCTTAGGCACATAGCTCTTGGCAGCCAATTCACGCGCCAGGACCTCGGGCACATTGGTCTTGGCGATCAGCTTGGTTTCAAAATCCAGGCCCGGCGACAGGTTCAGGTAACTGTGCGTGGGTCGTGCATAGCAGTAGATGCAACCGTGTTCACAGCCCCGGTAGGGGTTGAGCCCGTAATCAAAATAGATGTCGGGGGAATCGTTGCGGCTGAGCGCCGACCGGGCGGGCTCTTCCCGCACCTGCGTCTGCAGCGGCTGGGGCGCATGCAACGCGTCGTCGCCTGGCAACAGACCCCAGCCATCGTCAAAGGCCTCGCGGGCATCACGCTCGAAGCGATGCGGTGTGTGGCTGGCACTGCCACGGCCCTTGATCGCGTCAACAGGAATCAGTGAAACGGCCACAATGGACCGATTTTACTGTCAAAACATACAGTTCAAACCGTGATCACCTGCGGGTTCAACGGCGTAAGTGGCTTGCCATGCAGCAGGTAGCCGATCAAGTTGTCCGCCGCCAGGTGGGCCATGGCCTTGCGGGTCGGGATGCTGGCGCTGGCAATGTGCGGCGTGAGCACCACATTGGGCACCGTCAGCAGATCTGGGTGAACCTTGGGTTCGCCCTCAAACACGTCCAGCCCAGCGGCGGCAATGGTCTTGTTGCGCAAGGCAGCTGCCAGCGCTGCGTCGTCCACGATGCCGCCGCGCGCGATGTTGACCAAGGTGGCGGTGGGCTTCATGAGCGCCATCTCTGCCGCGCCAATCGTGTGATGTGCCGCCGGGCTGTAGGGCAGCACCAGCACCAGATGATCCGCGCTGCGCAACAACTCGTCCTTGCTCACATAACGCGCGCCCACGGCCGCTTCCTGGTCGGCCGGCAGCCGCGAGCGATTGTGATAGATCACCTGCATGCCAAAGCCATGGTGGCCACGCCGCGCAATGCCCTGCCCGATGCGGCCCATGCCCAGGATGCCCAGGGTGCTGCCATGGATGTCAGACCCGGCGAACAAATCGACCGCCCATTTGCTCCATTGGCCAGCGCGCAGGAAGTGCTCGGACTCGCTGATGCGCCGCGCGGTGGCCATCAGCAGCGCAAAGCCGAAATCGGCCGTGGTGTCGGTCAGCACGTCCGGGGCGTTGGTGGCCAGCACACCGGCGGCTGTCATGGCGGGCACGTCGAAATTGTTGTAACCCACAGCCATGCTGGCGCAGATCTTCAGCTGCGGGCAGGCCGCGATGAGCCTGGCGTCCATGGGTTCGCCGCTGGTCGTGAACACGCCCACCTTGCCCTGGAGCTTCTGGATGAGTTCCGCCTGCGTCCAGAGCACGTCCGCTTGGTTGTCTTCCACCTCAAAGTGCTGGCGCAGCTTGTCGACCACTTCCGGGAAGTTGGCTCGGGCGATCAATATCTTCTTCTTCATGAACTACAAAATTTAACAAGAAAAATTCCGTTTTAGGATATATGAATTGTGCTCATGAATCAATATCAATTATATCAAATAAATAATCAATTAATTTATCTATTACGATAATAAACGGTCACTTGAATGAGCAGCCATGACGGTTGGCACGGGCAAATCAGCCTGCTTGACCCGCTTGGGCTCGGGGTGCCAGCCCAGCACCGCGAGCAGGATGAAGTAACCCACCACATAACCCACCGCCACATGCCAGCCGCCTTTGAGCCAGGCACCGACAGACTTGGCTTGCGGATACATATTGGACAGCGCCACACCGGCACTGCTGCCGAACCAGATCATGCTGCCGCCAAAGCCGACGGCATAGGCCAAAAATCCCCAGTCATAGCCGCCCTGCTTCAAGGCCAAGGCCGTGAGCGGGATGTTGTCAAATACAGCGGACAGGAAACCCAGCCCCAGCGCCGACTGCCACGACGCGGCAGGGAGGTGCTGCACGGGCATCATCGAGGCGCACATCACCAGGGACAACAGAAACACGCTGCCCTTGAACGCGCCCGGCAACAAGCTCCAGGTGGGTGTGCGCCAAGCCATGGTGGCGAAGATGGCCGCCCATACGGCGATACCAATCACAGGCAGCTGGTCCAGCACGGCAGGGGCTTTCAGGTTGAAGTAGACATTGGCCAGCACCGCGGCAAGCAGAATGATGACCACGATGGCCACACGCGCCATGTCGACACGAACCCCGCTTTTGGCGTCTTTCATGATTGGCTGATAGGCATGCTGCTGGCGCGCCGCAATGATGCCAAAGATGCACAGTGCCGGTATCGCCGCCACATAGGCCTCAACCACCTGGGCGGGTGACACCCCGTCGATCCACATCATGGTCGTGGTGGTGTCGCCCACGACGCTCCCGGCACCGCCAGCGTTGCTGGCTGCCACGATGGCGGCAAGAAAACCGATGTGCACCTTTTTTTGAAACAGGACAGCGGCCATGGTCCCACCAATCATGGCTGCGGCGATGTTGTCCAGAAAGCTGGAAATCACGAACACCAGGATCAGCATCACGAAGCCACCCATCCAACCATCCGGCAGGTGGTTGGGCAGGATGGCGGGGATCTCCGTTTTCTCGAAGTGATCCGCCAGGATCGCAAACCCCAACAGTAGCCCCAGCAGGTTGGCGACGATGATCCATTCATGGTGGAGCAGTTTCAGCAGCCCGGCCCAACCGGGAATACCTCCGAAGTCGCTGAAACCCATCTTGTACAGGGTGATGGTGACGAGCCCTCCCACAGCTACCTGCAAAGTGATGCCGTGAAACAGTGCCACTCCCAAGAGCGTGGCACCAAACAGAAAGAACTCGAGGGGAATGCCGAAAAGGGACATGATGTGTACTCAGGTGGGCAAAGAGTGGGG
>JBDKJB010000257.1:0-3936 GCA_039796835.1 Pseudomonadota bacterium
GCCCTGATGGACATCCACGCGATCCTCAAGAAGCTTCCGCACCGGTACCCTATTTTGCTGGTGGACCGAGTGCTCGAGTTGGAAAAAAACGTCCGCATCAAGGCGGTGAAAAACGTCACCATCAACGAACCCTTTTTCACCGGCCATTTCCCGCACCGTCCGGTCATGCCTGGCGTGTTGATGCTGGAGGCGATGGCTCAAGCCGCCGCCTTGCTCGCATTTGAAACCCTGGGTGTGGTGCCGGACGACAAGACCGTCTATTACTTTGCAGGCATCGACGGCGCGCGCTTCAAGCGACCGGTCGAACCCGGTGACCAACTGGTGATGGATGTGAGTCTGGAACGCATGAAGGCCGGCATCTTCAAGTTCAAGGGGGTGTCCACGGTGGATGGACAGACCGCGTGTGAAGCCGAGCTGATGTGCACCATGCGGACTATTGCCTGACAGCTGGTTTGACGCCGTGACAGCCATCCACGCGACCGCCATCGTCGACCCACGCGCTGAACTGGGTGCCGGCGTGAGCGTGGGGCCGTACAGTGTCATTGGCCCTCACGTCAGAATTGGCGCAGGCACGACGGTGGGGCCGCATTGCGTGATTGAAGGCCACACCACCATCGGGTGCGACAACCGGATTTTTCAATTCGTATCGCTGGGTTCGGCCAACCAGGACAAAAAGTATGCAGGCGAACCCTGCGAACTCGTCATCGGTGACCGCAACACCATTCGCGAATACAGCACCTACCACATCGGTACGGTCCAGGGGGGCGGGGTTACGCGTCTGGGCCATGACAACTGGATGATGGCCTACACGCACCTGGCGCACGACTGCCTGGTGGGCAACCACACCATTTTTGCCAACAATGCACAAATTGCCGGCCACGTGGAAGTCGGAGATTGGGTCATCCTGGGTGCTTATACCTGTGTGCACCAGTTTGTGCGCATCGGCGCGCATGGCATGACGGCCATGGGCACCGTGCTCCTGGCCGATCACCCCCCTTTTGTGATGAGCGGCGGCAATCCGGCGACGGCCCGTTCGATGAATTTCGAGGGTCTGCGCCGCCGCGGCTTCAGTGCGGATCGGGTATCTGCAGTGCGCAGCATGCACAGGTTTCTGTACCGCAGTGACTTCACCTTGGCACAGGCGCAAGAGCACATCCAGGCTTTGGGTGAAGAAACGCCGGAATGCGCGCCAGATGCCGCGCTGATGGTGGACTTTCTGCGCGAGACACCTGCTAACCGGGGCATCGTGCGCTGAGGTTCCCGAAGATGAACAACGGCTCCAGCCCCTCCTTTGCCATGGTGGCTGGGGAAACGTCCGGTGACCTGATCGCCAGCCATTTGCTCCAGGCCATGCGCCTGCGTTGGCCGGCGCTCAGTGCCATGGGCATTGGCGGTCCCCATATGTCGCGCCAGGGCTTTGTGCCATGGTGGTCCAGCGACAGGCTAGCAGTGCGGGGCTATGTCGAGGTGCTGCGCCATTACCGTGACATCATCAACATCCGCAAGGAGCTGAAGGGGCGTCTGTTGGCTCGAGCACCGGAATTATTCGTCGGCATCGACGCGCCGGATTTCAACCTGGACCTCGAATGTGATCTGCGGGCTGCCGGAGTCAAGACCATGCACTTCATCTGCCCGTCGGTCTGGGCCTGGCGCGCCGACCGGGTCGACAAGATCCGCCGCGCGGCGCAGCATGTGCTGTGCATCTTCCCGTTCGAGCCCGACTTGTTGCATCAGCAGGGCATTGAGGCCACCTATGTGGGTCATCCCCTGGCGCAGGCTATTCCACTGCAGCCCGATCGCAGTGCGGCGCGCAAGCGGTTGGGGGTGGCGGCTGAAGCGCCTGTGCTGGCAGTGTTGCCGGGCAGCCGGGCCTCCGAAGTGCAATACATCGCCCGGAGCTTCATCGAGGCTGCCACCCAGCTGCAGCGGCTCAAGCCGGGTTTGCAGGTGCTGATTCCGGCCTTGCCGCATGTCCGGCCAGCCATCGAAAGCTTGATCGCGGGCTCGTCGTCGCCCTTCATCCGGGTGGTCGATGGGCAGTCGCACGCTGTGCTGGAGGCCTGCGACCTGGCCTTGGTGGCGAGCGGCACGGCGACGCTGGAGGCTGCCCTGTACAAGCGCCCGATGGTGATCGGCTACCGCATGAATGCGCTGTCCTGGCAGATCATGCGGCGCAAACGCCTCCAGCCCTGGGTCGGCCTGCCCAACATCCTGTGCCGTGATTTCGTCGTGCCCGAGCTGTTGCAATCCGAATGCAGCCCGCAGCGGCTGGCTGAGGAAGCCTTGGCTTGGTTCAACGCGCCAGACAAGGCCCATGCCCTGCAACAGCGCTTTTCCGCCCTGCACCAGGAACTCCTGCGCGACACGGCGCAACTGGCCACCGATGCGATCCAGAGCGTCCTTCAATCCTGAGCAGGCCTCCCTGGCCTGGGATGCCCCCGGCCTGATCGCCGGTGTGGACGAGGCCGGGCGGGGCCCGCTCGCAGGCCCGGTGGTCGCCGCTGCAGTCATCCTGGACGACCACGCGCCAGTGGCGGGTCTGGCGGATTCCAAAACCCTCACGGCAGCCCGGCGTGAACGCCTGTTCGATGAAATCCGCGCCAAGGCCCTGTGCTGCGCCATCGCCGAAGCCAGCGTCGAGGAGATCGACACCCTCAATATTCTTCAAGCCACCCTTCTGGCCATGCGGCGCGCGGTGGAAGCCTTGCGGCTCAAGCCGGTCAAGGTGCTGGTGGACGGAAACCAGATCCCGCGCCTGGACGTGCTGGCGGAAGCCATTGTCAAAGGCGACAGCAAAGTGGCTGCCATTTCTGCGGCATCCATTCTGGCCAAGGTCCACCGGGACCGGCTGTGCGCCGAACTGCATGCCCGCTTCCCGGGGTATGGCTTTGCCCGCCACAAAGGTTACGGCACGGCAGAACACCTCCAGGCACTGCATGAGCACGGCCCTTGCCTGGCGCATCGACATTCCTATGCGCCGGTGGCGCAGGCGGCCGCCTGGCATGGTGTGATCCGGGGCGGGGCATGACGCACGAGCGCATCACCTCGCGCGACAACCCCCTGCTGAAGGACATCCGCAAGCTGGTGTCCGACAACACGGCCTACCGCAAGCAGGGCCGTGTCTGGCTCGAGGGCGAGCATTTGCTGCTGGCGGCACAGAAAAGATGCGTAAAAATTGATGCTGTGATCTATTCTGAAGATTTTAAAAATATTTCCGTTATCGGTAATCATCAATCAGATATCAAAAAAATAGCAATTTCAGACAAATTATTTGCTGAATTAAGCTCTCTGGATCAATCTGCACGAATTGGATTCATGGTGACGCTTGGGCCCCAGCCCGCGGTGGATCCTCTGGCCAATACCCTCATCCTGGACCGCGTGCAGGACGCTGGCAACGTCGGCTCCATGCTGCGCAGCGCCGCAGCTTTTGGTTTCACCCAGGTGCTGGCGCTCAAGGGCACGGCGGCGCTGTGGTCGTCCAAAGTCACGCGCGCGGGCATGGGTGCCCACTTCGGACTGCAGCTGATTGAAGGCGCTTCGGCACAGGACGTGCAGGCCCTGCAGGTGCCTGTGCTGGGTACCAGCTCGCATCAGGGCCATTGGCTGGGCAGCGCCCCCCTGCCAGCCCCGTGTGCCTGGGCCATGGGCCACGAGGGGCAGGGCCTCGGGCCGCAGCTGCAGGCACTGGCCCGCCAATGGGTGCGCATTCGCCAGCCCGGAGGCGAGGAATCCCTCAATGTTGCCTCGGCGGCGGCCATCTGCATGCATGCCAGTAGCCTGCAGGGCAGCGGTCTATAATTCAGCGCTTCTTCCATCACCCCGCGGCCCAAGCGTCGATCAAGCAACACCAAACCAAAAGCAGCCCTCCAGCCCGCAACGCCATGTTGTGACTTGAACATTCGCTTGGGTCAACCGATTTTTCGGAGAACCCAGTGC
>JBDKJB010000258.1:0-3919 GCA_039796835.1 Pseudomonadota bacterium
GCACAAGATGGTGGCCAAACCCTGACGACCCGCATGTCCCTGATCATCTTTTCTCACGCCAACAGCTTTCCAGCCAGCACCTATCGGCTCCTGTTCAAGTCACTTCGGGCACGCGGGCACACGGTGCGCGGCATTGAAAAATTCGGGCATGACCCGGCCTACCCGGTCACCGACAATTGGCCCTGGCTGGCCAAACAGCTCCACGTGTTCGCAGCCGACCAATGCGCCCAGGCGGGTCAAGGGGCCTGGCTGGTGGGGCATTCGCTGGGTGGCATCTTGAGCGTCATGGTAGCCGCGCGCCATCCTGTGTTGGGTGGCCATGCGGTGCGTGGCGTGGTGTTGCTGGACTCACCCATGATCGGCGGCTGGAAGGCCCAGGCACTGCGGGTGGGCAAGGCTGCCGGGATGGCTGGCCGTTTCTCGCCGGGCAAGGTCAGCATCAAACGCCGTTGGCATTGGCCTTCACGCGAAGATGCTTTGACGTTCTTCCAGGGCAAGCGTGCCTTTGCGGCCTGGCACCCACAGATGTTGCAGGACTACGTGGACCACGGCCTGGAACCCATGCCGGGTGCGCCGACCGGCAAAACCCCCGTGCAGCTGTCTTTCCGCCGTGAAGTGGAAACCGACATCTACAACATGCTGCCCGACAACCTGGACAGCCTGCTGCGGCGCCACCCGTTGCGCTGCCCGCTGGCCTACATCGGTGGCACCCGCTCGCACGAAGGGCGGCAAGTCGGCATGGATCTGACGCGAAAGCTGGCGGGCAAGCAGATTTTCTGGGTGGAAGGCAGCCACCTCTACCCGATGGAGCAGCCCCTCGAAACCGCCGCAGCTCTGGAGCGGGCTCTGGCAGCCCTCAGTTCGCCGTCCAGCTGACCCAGCCCATGAAGTGGGTCAGCAGCACCACCCCACCAAAAGCAATGCGGTACCAGGCAAAGCCAACAAAGCTGTGCGTGGCGATGAACCTGAGCAGCCACTTCACACACAGCCAGGCAGAGATGAAGCTCACCACCAGACCCACGCCAAAGAGCGGCAGGTCAGCCATTGACAACAGGGCACGCTCCTTGTGCAGGCTGTAGACCCCGGCACCCACCAGGGTCGGGATCGCCAAATAGAACGAAAAATCCGTCGCAGCCTTGCGCGACAGGCCGAGGAACATGCCTCCGATGATGGTGGCTCCACTGCGGCTGGTGCCTGGCACCATGGCAAGGCACTGGATCAGGCCGACCTTGAGGGCGTCCCGCCAGGTCATGTGCTCCACTTCGGGAACCCGGGGCCCAAGCGCCTGTCCTGACATGAAGACCATGGTGCTGTTTTCATTGATCTGGCGCTGGCGCTTGTACACCGCCTCTGCCCACAGGATGATGAACCCGCCGATGATGAAGGTGCTGGCCACCACCTGCGGCGTGAACAGATGCGCCTTGATGGCCTTGCCAAACGCCAGGCCCAGCACCACCGCCGGCACAAAGGCGATGAGCACATTCAGCGCGAACTGCTGCGCCTGACGCTCGGTCGGCAAGGCCACCAGCGTGCTGCGGATCTTTTGCCAGTACACCAGGATGACGGCAAAGATGGCACCGGTCTGGATGGCAATGTCAAACACATGGGCTTTGGCATCGTCAAAACCCAGCAGGCTGCCGGCCAGGATCAGATGCCCTGTGCTGGAAATGGGCAAGAATTCCGTCAACCCTTCGACCACACCCATCACGGCGGCCTTGGCCAGCAATGCAACGTCCACGCGATCCTCCACAAACAGAGCGGGGATTATGACTGTCGCACCCATGGGGCAGTCGCGAGAAGGCCCTTTTTGTACCGCTCACGCCGCTTTTTCGGCATTTCGTCGCAAAACCCTGGCTCGGGCCCGCCCGATGTGGAACAGTCCACGCATCGACCCCAGCGGAGCCCCCATGCCTTCTGAACTCACGCCCTTGATCGCCGTCCACGCCACAGCAGCCATCTGCGCCACCGTGATTGGCCCCTGGGCCATCTGGGCACGCAAAACCCGTGTACAGCGGCCGCGTCTGCACCGTGCCATGGGATATGCCTGGGTCACGCTGATGCTGCTCACCGCCCTGTCGGCGGTGTTCATCAGCGACCCGCTGTTCCCGCGCTGGGTGCTGGGCCCTCTGGGGTTCAGCTTCATCCATCTGCTGATCCCGATCGTCCTGTTCAGCCTGTTTGGCGCTTTCTGGTTCCTCTTGCATGGCAACCTGCGCGGCCACCGCATCACCATGGTCAATCTGTACATCGGCGCCTGTCTGGTGGCCGGCTTTTTCACGCTGGCACCCAACCGTCTCCTCGGTCGGGCACTGCGGCAGATGCTGGGCCTGAGTCTGGGTCTGGTGGTGTGGGTGCACAGCGCCACGCCTGCCTGGGCAGGCATGGGCCTGGACATCCTGCCCGGACCCAGCGGCGACGGGCCCGTCACGCTGATGTACCCCAGTGACGCTCCGCAGCAACCCTACACCCTGGGGCCGTTTGAGGTGCAGGTGGCCCGCCAGGGAGCGCTGGCCCGGCACAACGGGCGCCTGGTGGTCATCTCGCACGGCTCTCGCAGTTCACCCATGGTCTATACCGAATTCGCGCGCGCCCTGGTCGACGCGGGTTTTGTGGTCGCTTTCCCGGAGCATGCCGGAGACAACTGGCGCGACGGCAGCAAGATCGGCCCCACCAGCTTTGCCTTGCGCCCACTGGAAGTGAGCCGCGCCATCGACGCCGTGGCGGCTGACCCCCGGTTTGCCAAGGTGCTGGACTTCCAGCGCGTTGGCATGTGGGGCATGTCTGCCGGGGGACACACCGCCCTGTCGCTGGCGGGCGGGCGCTGGTCAGCCACCCGGCTGCGCGACCACTGCGAACGTGACATCGGCACCGCCTACAACGCCTGCACCACCGGGGCCATCGAATTGCGCGGCGGGCCGATGGATGGTCTGAGAAAATCGATCGCCCTGGGCGTGCTGCGCAGCAAGCTGACCGACGCCACCGAACACAGCCACACCGACGCGCGTATCCGGGCCATCGTCGCAGGGGTGCCTTTTGCTGCCGACTTTGACTTTGCCAGCCTGGCCCAGCCGGTGGCCCCGCTGGGCATTGTGCAGGCGCTGGGCGACCAGTGGCTGCTGCCCCAGTTCAACAGCGGCGCCGTGCTGGCGGCCTGTGCCAGCTGCGAGCGTGTGGCCGACCTGCCCACCGGAGGACACGCCGCATTGCTGGCTCCGCTGCCCCCCGACCTGACCGGCTGGACCGCGCAGATGCTGCAAGACCCCCCGGGCTTTGACCGGGCACGGGCATTGCCTCCGGTCTATGCCCGCACCGTGGCCTTCTTCCGCAAGCACCTGCTGCCCTGACTGCTGGGCTCCTTCCTAGAATTCCAACCGAGGCACTTCATGTCCACTCCCCACATCCTGTCCGCCGAAGACATCGACCGCCTGGCCCGCAAGCGCGCGGGTGCCAAATTCGGCTGGTATGTCCACCTGACCATCTATGTGCTGGTCAACACGGGCTTGTTCCTGGGCTCCAGTCTGATGTTCGGGCACGGCCGGTACAGTCTGGGGCCGCTGCTCGGCTGGGGCATCGGCGTGGCCTTTCATGGCATCTCGGTGTTCGTTCTCGGCACAGGCAGCGCCTGGCGCGAACGCATGGTGCAGCGGGAACGCGAGCTGATCGAAGCGTCCGTGCGCAAGCCCTGAGCACCCAGCCCATGAGCCGCATCGACTGGCTGGACAAGCTGCGCACCCTGTTGCAGACCTGGGCCTTCTGCCTGGCGGTGTCGGCCCTGCAGCAGAGCTTTCAGCCAGACCGCCCCTACGAGCTGCCGCTGGTGTATTCGATGTGCATCGGCAGCATCACCTGGGCGCTGATCGACCTCGGCCGCGAGCTCTTTCCGTCCAGCCGGGACACCGGCTGGCCGCAAGGGCTGCCC
>JBDKJB010000259.1:0-3883 GCA_039796835.1 Pseudomonadota bacterium
CAGTGGCCGGTGTAGAAGAAACGTTCCAGCTCCTGCTCGTAGACGGTGCGATCGGTGTACGCGGCGTAGGGAATGCGGTGGATCGGAAATCCAGAAGCATTTTGGGATTTTTCCCGAGCAGGAATAATCACTTCTAGCTCCTCAACTTATAGCGCTGGATTTTCCCGGTGGCCGTCTTGGGCAGCTCTTGCGTGAACTCGATGAAGCGTGGCTGCTTGTAAGGTGCCAGGCGCTCCTTGACAAAGGCGCGCAGCTCGTCGGCACTGGCCTGCTGACCGGCCTTGAGCACCACGAACGCCTGGGCCTTGGTCAGGCCGTCGGCATCCTCCTTGCCCACCACGGCGGCTTCGAGCACCGATGGGTGCTGCATCAGGGTGGCCTCGACCTCGAAGGGGGACACATAGATGCCGCTGACTTTGAGCATGTCGTCGCTGCGCCCGGCGTAGACATAGCAACCATTGGCATCCACCGAATACTTGTCGCCGCTCTTGGTCCATTCCCCCTGGAAGGTGTTGCGCGTCTTTTCGCGCTGGCCCCAGTACATCATGGCGGCCGACGGACCCTTGATGTAGAGGTCACCAATCTCGCCCGCAGGCACCTCATGACCGTCTTCGCTGGTCAGCTTCACCTCATAGCCTGGCACGGGGCGACCCGTGGTGCCGTAGTGCACGTTGCCCGGTGCGTTGGACAGAAAGATGTGCAGCATCTCGGTGCTGCCGATGCCGTCGATGATGTCTGCGCCGAAGCGGGCCTTGAACTTCTCGCCAATTTCACGGGGCAGGGCCTCCCCCGCGCTGGAACACATGCGCAGCGCCACCTGCTCGCGTGCGGGCAGGTCGGATGCGGCCAGCATCCCGGCATAACCCGTGGGCGCGCCAAAAAAGACGCTGACCTGATGCTCCTTCCAGATGCGGAACACGTCGGTGGGGGTGGGGCGGCCCGGATGCAGCACCACCGTGGCGCCAGTCATCAGCGGAAAGCTCAGGGCGTTGCCCAGGCCATAGGCAAAAAACAGTTTTGCTGCCGAATACAGTACATCAGTTTCACGCAGCTGCAGGATGGCTGAGCCATACAGCTGGCCGGTCCACCAGGGGCTACCCTGCATGTGCACCGTGCCTTTGGGCGCACCGGTGGAGCCGGAAGAGTACAGCCAAAAGGCGATTTCGGTGGCACTGGTGTTGGCCGGGGCGATGTTGGAGGCGTGTGAGAACAGCACGGTCTGCATGTCCTGCTCGTTCTCTTGCAGCGGGTCCAGCGGCCGGCTGACGACGCAGGTCTTGACTTCCTGGGCGCTGCCGGCGATGGCCATGGCTTCCTTGAGTATGCCCAGCAAGGAGCCCGACACCAGGGCGGCCTGCGCGCGGCTGTCGGCCAGCATGTAGGCATAGTCCTTGGGGGTGAGCAGGGTGTTCACAGCGACCGGGACCACGCCGGCATACAGGCAGCCCAGAAAGGCCACGGGCCAGTCGCAGGTGTCCTGCATGAGCAGCAACACGCGTTCCTCGCGGCGCACGCCAATGGCGGCCAAAGCGGCTGCAAAGCGGCGGATGCGCAGGTCCAATTCGCCATAGGTCAGCCGGGAGAGGTCATCGATGTAGGCGACCTTGTCCTGCCGCTGCGCATTGATTTGCATCAGGTGCACCGCGAAATTGAACTTGTCTGGCAGGGTCAGGGTCTGAGTCATGGCGAGCTAGGGTTGCGGGGCAGAGGTTCACGTGGATTGGGCGGATTTTGCCTTGTAATCAACCATTGCCAGAACGGCCAAAGGCTTGCAACATCCGGGGCTGGCCTGGCACGCAACATTCTTCCATCACCCATGAACCCTAAAAAAATCTGGCTGCTGACGGCCTTGGTGGCCCTGATTGCCGCCTACGTTGTATTTGACCTGGGCCGTTTCTTCAGCCTCGACTATCTGAAAGCTCAGCAGGGCAGCTTCACCCAGCTGTATGCCGAACAGCCGTTGGTGGTGGTGGCCGGTTTTTTTGCCCTCTATGTGGCGGTCACGGCGCTGTCGCTGCCCGGGGCGGCCATCCTGACCCTGGCGGCCGGGGGCATCCTGGGCCTGTGGGTAGGCCTTCTGGTGGTGTCATTCGCTTCCAGCCTCGGGGCCACGCTGGCCTTTCTGGCGGCGCGGTTTGCGCTGGGGGAGTCGGTACAGAAGAAATTCGGCAACCGCCTGGCCGAGGTGAACAAGGGGGTTGAAAAGGACGGTGCCTTCTATCTGTTCACGCTGCGGCTGGTGCCCCTGGTGCCGTTTTTTGTGATCAACCTCGTGATGGGCCTGACCAAGATGAAGGCCTGGACCTTCTACTGGGTCAGCCAGGTGGGCATGCTGCTGGGCACCGCGGTGTATGTGAATGCCGGTACGCAACTGGCCCAGATCAACTCGCTCAAGGGCATCCTGTCCCCGGGCCTGATCGGATCCTTCGTGCTGCTGGGCATCTTTCCGCTCATCGCCAAGAAGATCGTTGACGCTGTGCAGGCGCGCAAGGTCTACGCCCGGTGGGCCCATGCCCGCCCCGCCCGGTTCGACCGCAACCTGGTGGTGATCGGTGCCGGGGCAGGTGGCCTCGTGTCGGCCTACATCGCGGCGGCGGTCAAGGCCAAGGTGACCCTGGTGGAGGCCCACAAAATGGGCGGCGACTGCCTCAACTATGGCTGCGTGCCGAGCAAGGCGCTCATCAAGAGCGCCAAGCTGGCCGCCATGATGCGCCATGGCAGCAATTACGGCCTGTCGGACGCCGACCCCAGGTTCAGCTTCAAGGCCGTGATGCAGCGGGTGCATGCGGTGATCGCCGCCATCGAACCGCATGACAGCATCGAGCGTTACACCGGCTTGGGCGTTGAAGTGCTCCAGGGCCATGCCCGGATCGTCAACCCCTGGACGGTGGAGGTGGCGCTGAACGGCGGCGGCACACAGCGTCTGACCACCCGCAGCATCGTCATTGCGGCCGGGGCGCAGCCTTTCGTGCCTCCGCTTCCGGGCCTGCAGGACGTCGGCTATGTGACCAGCGACACCCTGTGGGATGCCTTTGCCCGGCTCGATGAGGTGCCCAAACGCCTGGTGGTGCTGGGTGGGGGACCGATCGGCTGCGAACTGGCGCAGAGTTTTGCCCGCCTGGGGGCGCAGGTCACGCAGGTGGAAATGGCACCGCGCATCATGATCCGCGAGGACCCCGAGGTGTCGCAGCTGGCCAAGGCTGCCCTGCAAAAGGATGGTGTGGCGGTGCTGACCGGTCACAAAGCCTTGCGCTGCGAACTCCAAGACGGGCGCAAGACCCTGGTGGTGGAGGCTGCCGGGGTCGAGCTGCGCATCGAATTCGATCAGCTCATCTGCGCTGTGGGCCGTGTGGCCCGGCTGCAGGGCTACGGGCTGGAGGAACTGGGCATCCCCACCACCCGGCCGGGCGGCGGCACCGTGGTGACGAACGAATACCTGGAGACGATTTACCCCAACATCTACGCGGCGGGCGACGTGGCCGGGCCGTTCCAGTTCACCCATACTGCCGCCCATCAGGCTTGGTATGCCGCGGTCAACGCGCTGTTTGGCACCTTCAAGAAGTTCAAGGCCGACTACTCGGTGATCCCCTGGGCCACCTTCATCGACCCCGAGGTCGCCCGCGTCGGCCTCAACGAGCAGGACGCAAAAGAGCGGGGCATCGCCTACGAGGTGACGACATTCGGCATCGATGACCTGGACCGTGCCATTGCCGACAGCGAAGCCCATGGTTTTGTGAAGGTGCTGACCGAGCCCGGCAAAGACCGCATCCTGGGGGCCACCATCGTGGGCACCCATGCGGGCGACCTGCTGGCCGAGTATGTGATGGCCATGAAGCACGGCCTGGGCCTGAACAAGATTCTGGGCACCATCCACACCTACCCC
>JBDKJB010000260.1:0-3876 GCA_039796835.1 Pseudomonadota bacterium
CTTCGACCGCAGCCCCATGTTCACCGGCGTGATCGAAGGCGTGGGCCCGCGCTACTGCCCGAGCATCGAGGACAAGATCAACCGCTTCGCCGACAAGGACAGCCACCAGATCTTCCTGGAGCCCGAGGGCCTGACGACGAACGAGTTCTACCCGAACGGCATCAGCACCAGCCTGCCGTTTGACATCCAGTACGCCCTGGTGCGCAGCATGGCCGGGCTGGAAAACGCCCACATCCTGCGGCCTGGCTACGCGATTGAATATGACTACTTCGACCCGACCAGCCTGAAGGCCAGTTTTGAAAGCAAGGCGATTGCCGGACTCTTTTTTGCCGGGCAGATCAACGGCACCACGGGTTACGAAGAAGCCGCTGCGCAGGGCTTGTTTGCCGGAGTGAACGCGGCGCTGAAAGCGGGGGTGGCCACGGAGTTTGGGCGTGCCACGGGGCAGGACCATTGGACGCCCGGCCGCGACCAGGCCTACCTGGGCGTGCTGGTGGACGACCTGATCACCCAGGGCGTGAGCGAGCCCTACCGCATGTTCACCAGCCGGGCGGAGTTTCGCCTGCAACTGCGCGAGGACAACGCCGACATGCGTCTGACCGAGGTGGGCCGCCAATTGGGTCTGGTGGACGATGCCCGCTGGGAGGCGTTCAGCCGCAAACGGGAGGCCGTTTCACGTGAAACAGAACGCCTGCGCTCGATCTGGGTCAGCCCGCAGAACCTGACGGAGTCTGAAGCCGTGCGGGTGCTGGGCAAGGCGCTGGAGCACGAACACAACCTGGGCGACCTGTTGCGCCGGCCCGGCGTCGGTCATGCGGACCTGATGAGCCTGGATGCCGGCCGGCTGGCGCCGCCGCCCGAAGACGTGCAGCGTGGCCTAGACAGTCTGGCCGTGGAGCAGGTCGAGATTGCGGCCAAATATGCCGGTTACATCGAACGCCAGAAAGACGATGTGCAGCGCGCGGCAGGCTTCGAGCACATGAAGCTGCCTGCCGACCTGGACTACATGCAGGTGCACGCCCTGTCGATCGAGGCGCGGCAAAAGCTCAACAAGCATCGGCCCGAAACCCTGGGCCAGGCGTCGCGCATCTCGGGCATCACGCCGGCAAGCATCTCGCTGCTGCTGGTGCATCTGAAGAAAAAAGGCCTGGGGCGCTGAGATGCTGCCCCGCCTCACCTCAGGCGCCGAGGCGCTGGGTCTGACCCTGAGCGAAACCCAAGCCGGGCAGCTGCTGACCTATCTGGCCTTGTTGCAGAAGTGGAACAAGGTCTACAACCTGACGGCGGTGCGCGACCCCGTGGAAATGCTGACCCACCACCTGCTGGACTGCCTGACGGTGGTGCAGCCGCTGGCAAGACAGCTGAGCGCGCGGCCAGAGAGGGCGAGTTCGTCCCCCCGTCTGCTCGACGTGGGGGCGGGTGCCGGTCTGCCGGGCGTGGTCATTGCCATCTGCTGCCCGCACATCTGGGTGGACTGTGTGGACACGGTGGCCAAAAAGGCCGCCTTTGTGAACCAGGTGGCCGCAGAGCTCAAACTGCCCAATCTGCGCGGTCTGCATGCCCGGGTCGAGACCCTGACGCTGACCCCGTACGACATCATCAGCGCCCGCGCCTTTTCCTCCCTGGGTGACCTGGTCGGCTTGACGCAGCCGCTGCTGACCCCCGGCGGGTGTTGGTTGGCCATGAAGGGCAAGGCCCCGGATGCCGAACTGGCTGAGCTGGAGAAAATCCACCCACAGGTCGAGGTGTTTCACGTGGAACAGCTGCAGGTGCCCGGCCTGGATGCCAGCCGTTGCATCGTCTGGATGCGGCACCGGGCGGCGTCCCGATCCGCTTGAGCCGGGATGCCACAATAGTGGCCCAGCGCCGTGGCGGCACGCGGCCCAAAAGTACCATCGATCCCATTCCATGTTCGGCATCAGCGACTACGCTCAGTATTGCGTCACCATCGTGCTCTTTTTGGCCGTGCCCGGGCCGGGCAACCTGGCCCTCATCACCTCTACCACCCAGGGCGGCATCCGGGGTGGGCTGGCAGCGATCGCGGGCATCGCCTTCGGGGACCAGATCCTCATGTGGGCGGCCATCGCCGGGGTGGCCGCCGTGCTGGCGGCCTACCCGGCAGCGTTCCGGGTCGTGCAGTGGGGCGGAGCGGTGTACTTGGCCTGGCTGGGCTGGCAGATGTTGCGCGCCAAGCCGGGCGACGGCCCGGTGCTGAACTTCCGGCCCAGCCATTTCTTCCAGCAGTCGCTGGCCATCACCTTGCTCAACCCCAAGGCCATCGTGTTCTACATGGCCTTCTTTCCGCTGTTCATTGACCCGGCCCGGTCCCTAGGCCTGCCCACCTATCTGGCGCTGACACTCACCTCCAGTCTGCTGATGGTGTTGTACGGCCTGGGCAGTGTGGGGCTGACGTATTTTCTGGCGCATCGTTTCCGCGCCGACCCGCGCCTGGGTCTGTGGCTGCAACGCCTGGCCGGTGCCTGCCTGGTCGGCTTTGGCATCAAACTCGCCGTGAGCAAATGATGAAGATTTTCTGTGTTGCCAATCAAAAGGGCGGCGTTGGCAAGACGACCACGGCCGTCAACCTGGCGGCTGGTCTGGCCAAAGTGGGCCAGCGGGTGCTGCTGATCGACCTTGACCCACAGGGCAATGCCACCATGGGCAGCGGGGTGGACAAGCGCCAGCTGGAGAACACCGTCTATGACGTGCTGCTCGAAGGCGCCACCATCGCCGAAGCGCGGGTGCTGCCCCAGGCCCTGGCGGACGCCGGCTGCGGTTACCACCTGCTGGGTGCCAACCGTGATCTGGCCGGGGCCGAAGTGGAGCTGGTCGAAGCCCAGCGGCGCGAAAAGCGACTCAAGGCGGCCATTGCTGCCGTGGCTGCGGACTACGACTTTGTGCTGATCGACTGCCCGCCTTCGCTGTCGATGCTGACCCTGAACGGCCTGTGCAGCGCACATGGGGTGATCGTGCCGATGCAATGCGAATACTTTGCGCTCGAAGGGCTCACCGACTTGGTCAATACCATCAAGCAGGTGCATGCCAACCTGAACCCCGAGCTGGCCATCATCGGCCTCTTGCGCGTCATGTTTGACCCCCGTCTCACCCTGCAGCAGCAGGTGAGTGACCAGCTCAAGGACCACTTCGGCGACAAGGTGTTCGACACCATCATCCCGCGCAACGTGCGCCTGGCCGAGGCGCCGAGCTATGGCCTGCCCGGCGTGGTGTTTGACCCCGGTAGCAAGGGGGCCCAGGCCTTCCTCGCGTTTGCCCAGGAGATGGTAGAGCGTGTGAAAAAACTCTGATTGCTCAAAAATATTTGGATATCTGGAATTATTTCCGACAGTTAATAACATGATATTGCTCCTGTATTGAAAGCAACATTTAATATAAACACAACAAAAAGTTTGATGGAAACCGCGTCACAAAGAGTTCGGACCGAGACGCTGACCCTGCCTGGTTGGCAAAATTCTGGCCCGCAGCACTGGCAAAGCCGCTGGGAGGCCGCGCTGGGCTTCCAGCGCGTGGAACAGCACGACTGGCAGCGCCCGCTGCGTGGCGACTGGATCACGCGGTTGGAAGAGGTGGTATTGCGCATCCCGGCCGCGCAACCGATTCGGCTGGTGGCGCACAGCCTGGGTTGTCACCTGGTGGCGGCCTGGGCGGCGGTGTCGCGCGGCACCGGACGCGTCAGGGGGGCCCTGCTGGTGGCTCCGCCGGATCTGAACCAGGCCGACTTCCCGGCTGAGCTGCACAGCTGGCGGCGGTTTGAAGCGGTCAGGCTACCTTTTGCTGCCACCTGCGTCACATCCTGCAACGACCCATTCGACCGGGCGCAGGCTGGTGTCCGCATGGCCGCCGCCTGGGGGGCCAGGT
>JBDKJB010000261.1:0-3836 GCA_039796835.1 Pseudomonadota bacterium
TGGCCGGGGTGGGGGTCTCGCGCAGCGAGACGACCCAGCCGCGACTGTCTGAGCGCGCAGCGCGAGTGTGAGCGGCGGCCCCGGTCGGGAGCACTGCGGATGGTCGCCCGTGGGCCAGCACCACCATGAGCCTGGCGGCCTGGGGGCTTTGCGGGCCTAAAAGGCAGGAAGCGAGACACACTACCCCCACTACACTGCCCCCATGCGCACCGGCCCGGAAGAAAAGCTCTACATCGGCCTGATGTCCGGCACGTCGATGGACGGTGTGGACGGGGTTCTGGTGCGGTTCGACGGCGGCCCTGCAGAAGGCGGCCTGCAGGTGCTGGGGTATGCCGCGCAGCCTCTGCCCGATACGCTCAAGGCCGAGTTCATGGCCCTGAACATGGCGGGGGCGAACGAGATCCACCGTGCTGCGCTGGCGGGCAATGATCTGGTCCAGGTGTATGCCGAAGTGGTTGCTCACCTTCTGAAAGAGGCAGGCGTGGCAGCGCAGCAGGTGCAGGCGATCGGCGCACATGGGCAGACCGTGAGGCATCGCCCGCAGACCTTTGATGGCCCGGGTTACACCGTGCAGATCAACCAGCCGGCGCTCCTGGCCGAGCGGACCGGCATCGATGTGGTGGCCGACTTTCGCAGCCGTGATGTGGCCGCAGGCGGGCAGGGCGCTCCGCTGGTCCCGGCTTTCCACGCCCAGGTGTTTGGTCAGGCTGCCGCAGCGGTGGCGGTGCTGAATCTGGGTGGCATCGCCAATGTGACGCTGATCCCTCCCCGCCAGTCGCCGGCTGCCGACGCCGTGACGGGTTTCGACACCGGCCCGGCCAATGCGCTGTTGGACCACTGGTGCCAGCGGCACACGGGCCAGGCTTTTGACCGCGACGGGGCCTGGGCGGCCACGGGGCAGGTGCAGCCCATGTTGCTGCAGTGTCTGCTGGCCGACCCTTACTTTGCCCTGGCGCCGCCCAAAAGCACGGGGCGTGACCTGTTCAACCCGGCCTGGCTGGAGGCGAGGCTGACGCCTGCCCTGGCCCCAGCCGATGTGCAGGCCACGCTGGCCGAATTGACGGTGCAATCCGCAGTTGAAAGCATTTTTAGGGGTTTCCTCCGCGATGGGGAGCGAATAAATAGCTCACAAATAAATAGCACCCAAGGCGTTCCAGTGAAGTTGCTGGTCTGTGGCGGGGGGGCGTACAACGGGCATCTCATGCGCCGCCTGCAGGCTGCTGTGCAGGCGGTCTGGCCGCAAACTCCGGTGCAGAGCACGGTGGCAGCCGGCTTGCCGCCCCTGCAGGTCGAGGCGGCGGCCTTTGCGTGGTTAGCACGGCAATGCGTTTTGCGGCGGCCAGGCAACCTGCCGCGCGTGACCGGGGCAAAAAAAGGGGCGCCCGAAGGTGCCCGTGTGCTGGGAGCAATCTACCCGGCCTGAGCGTGGCGCTCAGTGGGTCGAAAAGCTCGAACCGCAACCGCAGGTGGTGGTGGCGTTGGGGTTCTTGATGACGAACTGCGAACCCTGCAGATCTTCCTTGTAGTCGATCTCGGCCCCAACCAGGTACTGATAGCTCATGGCGTCGATCAGCAGCGACACGCCGTTCTTGGTCATGGTCGTGTCGTCGTCATTGGTGATCTCGTCAAACGTGAAGCCATACTGAAAGCCCGAGCAGCCACCGCCCTGCACAAACACGCGCAGCTTCAGGTCAGGGTTGCCTTCCTCGGCGATCAGATCAGCCACCTTGGCGGCCGCGCTGTCAGTGAACAGGATGGGTGCCGGAGGTTCCGGCATGGCCTCAGCCAGGGCTTGGGTTTCGGGGGCGGCAAGGGTGTTCATGGCGTGTCTTTCAATGCGCAGAATAGTACAGCAAATTGCTCAACTTTGCGTCAGTGGGGGTATGTTGGCTCCCGCGCTGGAAGCTGCTTGGTCAGCCGTTGTTGGCGGCCAATTTCAGGGTCGGCTTGGCGTCCAGACCGACGAGCGGACGCAACTGGCCGGCCACCAGGGCGCCCTGGTGCATCTCAAGTGCAGCGTAATGCAGATCGCCTTCAATGCGGGCTTTGGGCTGCAGCTCGAGCATCACGCCGGCGTGGATCGGGCCCTTGACGGTGCCGTTGATGACGATGTGGTCGGCGTGCACCTCGCCGGTGACACTGGCTTCTTCTGAAATGACCAGCATGCTGGGGGCATCGTCTTGGGCGCGCACGTTGCCCACCACACTGCCGTCGACGCGCAGACCGTCGGCAAAGCGCACGTGGCCCTGCACCTGGGTGCCCTGGGCAATCAGACTCTTGATGGCAGGAGGTTTTTTCTTGAACATGGACATGGGTGTCTCCAACGGGGCAATGATTGTAGGGCGGGCAGATCCTAGACCTTTGTGCTTTGTACGGCTTTGACCTGTTTGCCTTCGAGCACTTTGACGGACACGGTCTTGATGACGGTCTGCTCGGGTCCCTCAAACACACCTTCTGAACGGCCATACTGGCGGAACTTGAGCTCCCGCGCGCCGCCGGGCAGGATGCCTGACCAGGGCTTGCCATTCTGCGTGCCGGCAAAGCTCACCTCGAGCTGGCCGCTGAAATCGGGCGCATTCTTGGCCGACTGGGTCAGCAGCACCTGCCATTTCAGTTGGCGGCCCCCCTGCACTTCGGCCTGCAGGGCGCGCACAGACACGCCATCGGCACTTGTGGCGGGCACCAGGCGCTCAAAAAAGCCCAAGTCGTCCTTGAGTTGGCGAATCTCCGCCTCGAGCAGCTTGTTTTGCGCCGCCAAGCCTTCGCTGGCGGCCTTTTCGGTGGTGACGACGGTGCTGGCAGTGTCGGCCACGGATTGTGCTTTTTCGCGGGCCGTGATGGCGGCGGCCAGCTGGTTCTGCAGCAGGGTGATCTCGGTGCGCGCCTTTTGCAGCTCTTCCTTCACGTCGCCGTCGATTCCCGCGATGGCCTTGCCGAACTCGAACGCCCACAGTCCGATGGCCGCGCACAGGCCGAACACCAGCGCAATCGCGGCCCAGCGCAGCGGCCAGGGCATGTGGCTGCGCACCGCCAGCCGGGGGGAACTGGGGTTGAAGAAGCGGCGGCGGAGCAGGCGAAATCGCATGGGGCAGGCAGTCTATCAGCGGCTGGCCGGCAGGATGTAAGCAAATCTACGAGGAGGCTGAAAAGCAAAAACCGCCCAAAACGCGGTGGCTTTGGACGGTTTTGCTTGAAGGCAGAACGATCAGCGCTTGCTGAACTGCTTGCGACGGCGGGCGCCGTGCAAACCGACCTTCTTGCGCTCGACCTCGCGGGCGTCGCGGGTCACGAAGCCGGCTTGGCTCAAGGCAGGCTTGAGCGTCGCGTCGTAGTCGATCAGCGCACGGGTGATGCCGTGGCGCACCGCGCCGGCTTGGCCGGACTCGCCACCACCAGCCACATTGACCATGATGTCGAAGGTTTCGGCGTGGTTGGTCAGCATCAGGGGCTGCTTGCAGATCATGATGGAGGTCTGGCGGCCAAAGAACTGGTCGATGGCTTTGCCGTTGACGACGATCTGGCCGGAGCCCTTTTTCAGAAACACGCGGGCGACGCTGCTTTTGCGGCGGCCGGTGCCATTGTTCCATTCACCGATCATTTGGCGACTCCGTTCGTGATAGTGGCAGAGCGGTCAGCGATGTTCAGCTCTTTGGGCTGCTGGGCGGTGTGCGGGTGCTCCGCGCCGCCATACACCTTGAGCTTCTTGATCATGGCGTAGCCGAGCGGGCCCTTGGGCAACATGCCCTTGACGGCCTTTTCGAGCGCGCGGCCGGGATGAGTGGCCTGCATGTCGCGGAAGTTGGTGGTGGTGATGCCGCCCGGATAGCCCGAGTGGC
>JBDKJB010000262.1:0-3830 GCA_039796835.1 Pseudomonadota bacterium
GAACACATTGATCGACTTGGCAATGCGGGCGTGATGCTGAGTGACGACTGCCATTTCGCGGTCGATGCGGGCCTGCAGAGGAATCTCGTGCAGCGGCAGGGGGCGAGTCGCGACATCTTCCTCTTTGTAGTTGATGTCGGGAAACCCGTTTTGCTCGGCTTTGCGATTTGTGGCCATGTCCAACGCTGATCTCGAGGCTGTTTTTTTACCCGCCGATTTTAGGCAGGGCAGGCCGAAGTCAGCAAATTTTTTGAGCAGGTGTGTACTTTTCCTGACCAAATCGGGCACTAATTCACTAACACCAGCTTGCCTTGCACCTGGCGAGAGCCCATGCGCGCATACGCTGCCTTGAGCTCTGACATTGGCAGGGTGCGGTCGATCACCGGTTTGATCTTGCCCTGCATGTACCAGGCGGCGAGCTCCTGCATCATGGCGGCGTTGGCTTGCGGTTCGCGGCGGGAATAGTCCCCCCAGAACACGCCCACCACTGAAGCACCCTTGAGCAGCATCAGGTTCAGCGGCAAGGACGGAATGGGGCCGGACGCAAATCCGACCACCAGGTAGCGCCCGCGCCAGCCGATCGAGCGGAAGGCCGGCTCGGCAAAATCCCCGCCCACCGGGTCATAGATGACGTCAGGGCCTTTGCCACCCGTGGCTTCTTTGATCGAATCGCGCAGGTTGGCGCTGCTGTAGTTGATGGTTGCATCCGCTCCGATGGACGTGCACAGAGCGCATTTTTCATCCGTTGACGCGGCCGCGATCACGCGGGCACCCATGGCCTTGGCGATCTGGATGGCCGACGTGCCTACACCCCCGGCCGCCCCCAGTACCAGCACGGTCTCGCCGGCTTTCAGCGCGGCGCGGTCCACCAACGCGTGGTGACTGGTGGCGTAGATCATGATGAAGGCGGCAGCGTCGACATGGGAAAAGCCCTTTGGCAAGGGCATGCAGCGTGCGGCGTCGGCCACCACATGGGTGGCAAATCCGCCCGTGCCCGACAGGCAGGCCACGTCCTGGCCGACCTGCAGGTGCGCGACCCCCGCCCCCACAGCGGTGACCACGCCTGCATATTCAGAGCCGGGCACAAAGGGCACTTCAGGTTTGAACTGGTACTTGTTCTGCACGATCAGCAGATCCGGGAAATTCAAGCTGGCCGCCTTGATCTCGATGAGCACCTGTCCCGGGCCAGGGGCGGGGGTGGGCAGCTCCTGCCAGTTCACCTGGTCCAGACCGGTCGGGTTGGTGCAAAGCCATGCGTGCATGAAGGACTCCGTCGATGTGAATCGTGCATCCTACAATCATTTGCACACCCATGAAAATCCTCATCTCCAACGACGACGGCTACCAGGCCCCCGGCATCATTGCTCTGCACAACGCGCTTCAGGACATTGCCGATGTCGAGGTCGTTGCCCCAGAGCAGAACAACAGCGCCAAGTCCAACGCCATCACGCTGCACTCCCCCTTGTCGGTGCAGCGTGCAGCCAATGGCTTCCGTTACGTGAATGGCACGCCGGCCGATTGCGTGCACATCGCGCTCACGGGCTTGCTGGGGTACCGGCCCGACCTGGTGGTGTCGGGCATCAACAATGGGTCGAACATGGGTGACGACACCATCTACTCAGGCACCGTGGGCGCGGCCATGGAGGCCTACCTGTTTGGCATCCCAGCCATCGCGTTTTCACAGGTCGAGCGGGGCTGGACGCACCTGGATGCCGCCGCTCATCATGCGCGTGTGCTGGTGCAGGGCCTGATCGCCCAGGGGCAGGTGGCTGGCGCGGGTGCTGGCCAGGGCCCCTGGCTGCTGAATGTGAACGTGCCCAATCTGCCCCTGGCCCAGATCAAGCCCGCCAAAATCTGCCGCCTGGGGCGGCGCCACGCTGCGGAAAAGGTCATGACCCAGCTCAATCCGCGCGGCGAGCTGATGTATTGGATCGGGGGGGCCGGTCCAGCCAAGGACGGCGCCGAAGGCACCGATTTCCACGCCACTGCGCAGGGGCATGTATCGATCACACCGTTGCAGACCGACCTGACGGACCACGACAGCCTGGCGTTCTGGGCCCAGTCTGCGGTCATCGCGCGGTGACCCGACGGCCGCGCTTTCCGGTGCAGCTGGACTGGCCGCGTCCACCGGGTGCACCTGTAGCCAGAGCCTCGGTACCCTCTGGTCTGGGCATGGATTCCGTGGCGGTGCGCCACAAAATGGTGCAGGCCCTGGCCAAGGACGGTGTGACCGACACCGTTGTGTTGCAGGCCTTTGCCAGTGTGGAGCGCCACCGGTTTGTGGACTCCGCACTGGTGAACCAGGCCTATGAAGACACCAGCCTGCCGATTGGCCTGGGGCAGACCATTTCCAAACCCGGCGTGGTGGCGCGCATGCTGGCGCTTTTGCGTGCGGGGCCTGGCACCCCGCTGTCGGGCAAGCTGGGCCGGGTCCTGGAGATCGGCACCGGCTGCGGCTACCAGGCGGCTTTGCTGAGCCACTTGGCGACCGAGGTGTACAGCATCGAGCGCCTGCGTGGTCTGAATGACAAGGCCCGTGACAACCTGAGGCCGTTCCGCATCCCCAACATCCACCTGCTGCTGGGAGACGGTATGCTGGGCTACGCGGCGGGCGCACCTTATGCGGGCATCATCGTTGCTGCAGGTGGTGACCAGGTGCCCCAGGCCTGGCTGGACCAGCTGGCGCTGCGTGGTCGCCTGGTGTGTCCGGTGGCCCGGCCTGGCGGCAAGCCTGGCGAGCAGGCGCTGCTGGTGATCGACAAGACTTCTGCCGGCTACCAGCAGCACGTGCTGGAGCCGGTGCTTTTCGTCCCCCTAAAATCGGGCGTGTCATGAACACCATCCTTGCAGCACTGCTGGCGCTTGGCTTGTCGGCTCTGCTGGCTGCCTGTGGCAGCAGCCCCAGCACCCGCGCCCCGGTCGAAGACCGCGGGGCGTCGAGCACCACCACCGCCCCGGTTGCTGTGGCGCAGCCTGTCCCGGTGACAGGGGCCATCCCTGCTCCTGCCACGGCCGACAAGCTGCCTCCGGGCGCAGAGAACGCTGGCAAGCCCGGGTATTACACCGTCAAGCCAGGGGACACCATGATCCGCATCGGCATGGACACCGGGCAAAACTGGCGCGACATCGTGCGTTGGAACCTGCTGGCCAATCCGAATCAGATCGAGGTGGGTCAGGTGCTGCGGGTGATCCCGCCGGTGGCTGGGGCAGCACCGACAGCCGGTACGGGGGCCGTGGTTGCCAGCCCGGTGCCTGCGCGCAATGCACAGGCATCCACGGTGCCGCCAGCTGGGGCAGCTTCTGTGCCCGGTGTCGCTGCGCCAGCCCCTGTAGTGGCCTCTGTCCCGGCTGCTCCGGCTCCTGCGACCGCTCCCGCGGCAGCAGACGACGAACTGGCCTGGATGTGGCCTGCAGAGGGTCAGGTCATCGCCGCTTTTGACGAAGTGAAGAACAAAGGCCTCGGCATTGCCGGGGTGGCTGGTACTGCCGTGGTCGCCGCAGCGGATGGTCGCGTCGTGTATGTCGGGTCAGGTCTGCGTGGCTACGGCAACCTGGTCATCCTGAAGCACAACAACACCTACCTGACCGCCTATGCCCACAACCGGGCCCTGTTGGTCAAAGAAGATCAAAACGTGCGCAAAGGGCAGAAAATTGCCGAGATGGGCAACAGCGACGCCGACCGCGTGAAGCTGCACTTCGAGCTGCGCCGCCAGGGCAAGCCGGTTGATCCGGTCAAATACCTGCCGCCGCGGTGAGCGAAGTCCTCAGCATCGAGTCCCTCGACATCGAAGGGCAGGGCATCGCCCACCTGTCCGACGGCAAGGTGGTGT
>JBDKJB010000263.1:0-3828 GCA_039796835.1 Pseudomonadota bacterium
GCTCGATGGCCCAGGCCAGCAAGGTCACGGCCTCGCGGCTGAGCGCCAGCACGGTCTGGTCGCTGCCAGGGGCCGTGTCGTTCAGCGATTCGGACAGGTCCAGCAGCAGCAGCACGGCCACATCGCGCCCATCGGTGCGGTGGCTCATGTGAATGCGCGGGTCGGGCTGGCTGCCGCTTTTGACATCCACCAGGCTGCGCACGGCCACGTCCAGGTCCAGCTCGCTGCCCTCTTCCTGGAAACGGATGCGCACCCTGTCCTGGGGCTTGAGCAGGTGGAGCACGCGCTTGAGCTGTTTGGCCAGCGCGGCGTGGCGGGCCAGGATGCGGTCGATGTCTGCCGGGTTGCCGCTGGGGTGCAGCCGCTCGTACAGGCTCACCCAGTCGGGCCGGTAGGTCTGGCTGTGGTGGTCCCACTCGGGGTAGGGGCGCGGGGGCAGGCCGTTCACTTCGGGCGCGGCGTCGCTGCGGCGGGCCTGGCTGAAGCTGGCTTCTTCGTCCCCCTCTTCAATGTAGATCCACAGGTGGCGGTTGTCGTCGCGGTAGTCCACCTCGGTGTCGGTGAAAAACACGTGGGGCAACTGGTCGCTCTGGCGGCGGATACGCGCCACACAGCCCAACGCCAGTCCGGCCACGTCTCGGGTGTGGCTTTGCCGAGATTCACTGCTCGCCAGGAGCTGGTGAAAGCGGCTCACGACATCCAGCAGCAGGGCATCGGTGTAGCCGTGGTCGGGGTCGAGGATGGCCCGCGACACCATGGCCAGGCGGTGGCGCAGGCACGAATGGGTCTGGTCGTGGCAGGCGCCCTGCACGGGCGTGGGGTGCAGCGCCAGCAAGGTACGGCGCAGGCCAGGGTATTCGCGAATCAGCAACCAGTCGATGCGCGCGTCCTCAAAGGTTTCCACCGCCAGGCGCTGGAAGGGGCTCCAGTTGTCGGCCACCTGGGGCTGGCTCCAGCGGCGGTGGCCCACCATGTGCGCCAGTGCGGCGCGGTAGCGGTCGATGCCGCGCACCCCGGCGCGGTCGTCGTACACATCGGGCAGGCGCATGCCCAGGTCGTCAAAGTAGGGCTGCACCTGGCCCGGCATGCCGGTGGGGGCCTCGCCCTCGGGCGTGGAAGCTGGGACACCCTGCCCGGTGTGAGCCGTGAAGGGCACCAGCAGCGCCTCTTCGCCCCAGAGGGCCTGCAGGGTCAGGTCGAGCACGCGGGTGTGGTCGGCCAGCAGGGTGCCCCGGCGCTCGCGCTGCAGCACCGCCTTGGCGTCGGCGCTTTGCAGACCGAAGTATTCGCGCTGCCGCTCGGGGTGGTGGTGGTGGTTGCGGATGCCGTATTCCACCCAGCGGCCCAACCCCGCGATGCTGAGCTGGCCCAGCAGGTGCGGCGCCCGCTCGAAGAACAGCGGCAGCCCGGGGCTGGCAAAAGTGGCGTGGCGCCCATGAATGGAGCCGGTGGTGCGCTCCATGAAGTCCAGGCTGAGATTCAGGTAGCGCTGGAACGGCTCGCGCGAGGGCAGCCGCCGCGCCACGGCGGGCAGGCTTTGCAAGAACGGGGTGATGGCTTTGCCGTTGGGCGACTTCCACAGCGTGTGGATGGCGGCGGCAATGGCGGGCAGCGCGTCTTCGCCCAGGGTGCGGGCCACGGCGGGCCATTCGGCCAGGAAGATGAGCAGCGGCTCCACACCCCGGCCCATCTTGCCCAGGAAACGGGCATATTGCAGGTAGGCGTCGATGCCCTCAGGGGTGAGCACGCGGCTGGCCTCGGCCATGCAGGCCTCGAACACCGGGTCCACCTGCGGAAAACGGGTGTCGAGCTGCGCACGCCAGGCGTGCAGGGGGTCTTCAGCCATGGCCGCGTCACCCGAACACCGCGTCGATGGCGTGGTCCAGCGTGTCGCGGATGTCGGCGTCGTCGGTGATGGGGCGCACCATGGCCATGCGGCAGGCGTCGCGCGGGGCCACCCCTCCCACCATCAGCGTGGCGGCGTACACCATGAGCCGGGTGGAAATGCCCTCGGCCAGCCCGTGGCCCTTGAGGTTGCGGGCCGTGGTGGCCACCTTCACCAGTTGGGCGGCCTGCGGCTCGGGCAAGCCGGTTTCGCTGGCGACGATGCGCGCCTCCAGCTCGGGAGCGGGGTAGTCGAAGTCGAAGGCGGCAAAACGCTGCTTGGTGGAAGGCTTCAGGTCCTTCATCAGGTTCTGGTAACCGGGGTTGTACGAAATGACCAGCTGGAAGTCGGGGTGCGCGCGCACCAGCTCGCCTTTTTTGTCCAGCGGCAGGGTTCGGCGGTGGTCGGTGAGGGGGTGGATGACCACAGTGGTGTCCTGCCGGGCCTCCACGATTTCATCGAGGTAGCAGATGGCCCCCATGCGGGCGGCCTGGGTCAGCGGGCCGTCCAGCCAGCGGGTGCCGCTGGCCTCCAGCAGGTAGCGGCCCACCAGATCGGAGGCCGTCATGTCTTCGTTGCAGGCCACGGTGATGAGGGGGCGCCGCAGCTTCCAGGCCATGTGCTCGACAAAACGCGACTTGCCGCAACCGGTGGGGCCCTTGAGCATGACCGGCAGACGGGCGGCGTAGGCGGCCTCAAACAGCACCACTTCGTTGCCCTGGGCCTGGTAGTACGGCTCCCGGGCAATGGCGAAGTCCTGTGCGGCGGCTGGGGCAGCGGTGGCGGCGTGGGCGCTCATGAAAGTCTCCGTGGCGTGTGGGGTTTGTGTCTGGGCGACTTCGGGGTCAAAAAAAGCCCTGCCGCAGAACAGCAGGGCTTTGGCAGCTGCACATTTTGCAGTGCGGGATGCTCACTTGTGCACGCCCAGCTTTTCGCGCCAGCCGGGGTACAGCTTATCGGCGTCGCCAGGGAA
The DNA here is from genome assembly GCA_039796835.1 of Pseudomonadota bacterium. Lineage (GTDB taxonomy): Bacteria > Pseudomonadota > Gammaproteobacteria > Burkholderiales > Burkholderiaceae_C > JBDKJB01. The sequence continues at coordinate 2,859 of JBDKJB010000263.1, forward strand.
CGACGCGAACGCGCGGGCAAACTCCTTGTGTTCCTTGGCGTATTCGATGGGGTCCGCCCCCGATTTCCAGCACTCGTAAGACTGGCGCAGCGAAATGGCACCGGCGGCGGGGCTGTCGATGTGGCCGTAAGAGCCGCCCCCCGATGTGTTGATGACGTTGCCGTGGCCGAGGTTTTTGAAGAAACCCGGCAGGCGCAGCGCGTTCATGCCGCCCGAAATGATGGGGGTGGTGGGCTTCATGCCGTACCACTTCTGGAAATAGACCGGGCCCTGGCACTCGTCGCGCTCGATCATGTAGGCAATCAGGCGGTCGTCGTTCTCGCCTTCCATCTTGCCGAACCCCATGGTGCCAACGTGGATGCCGGACGCGCCTTGCAGGCGCGACATCTTGGCCAGCACAAAGGCCGTGTAGCCGCGCTTGGCGCTGGGGCTGGTGATCATGCCGTGGCCGGCGCGGTGGTAGTGCAGGTATTGGTTGGGGTACTGGCGGCGGGCGGTGGTGATCATGCCGGGGCCGCCCACAAAGCCGTCCACCAGGAAGGCCACCTTGTCGGCATCTGCACCAAAGGCTTCCAGGATGAAGTCGGCGCGGGCACACATTTCGTGGTGGTCGTCGGCGGTGATGTTCGCGCTGAACAGCTTGGCCTGACCGGTTTCGTCCTGGGCACGCTTCATGGCGTCCACCACAAGCGGGATGGTCTTTTTCATGGGCGAGAACACCTGGTTGCCCTGGGGTTCGTCGTTCTTGATGAAGTCGCCCCCCAGCCAGAACTGGTAAGCGGCGGCTGCAAACGGCTCTGGACGCAGGCCCAGCTTGGGTTTGATGATGGTGCCGGCGATGTAGCCCCCGTCTTTGATGGGGCGACCCAGAATGCGCCACATGTCGGAGATGTCTTTGCTGGGACCATCAAACAGCTGGATGGCGCGTTCGGGCACATAAAAGTCGTGAATCTTGGCGTGCTCAATGTCA
>JBDKJB010000264.1:0-3823 GCA_039796835.1 Pseudomonadota bacterium
CGCGCATCTTGATCGCTGCGCCGACGCGCGCGAAGGTGTATGGCATCCCCGATGGAAGGGCAATAGCACCTTCGCAAATGACTATTGCCTGGCAAGCGACTGCGGGCTGAGCTGCCCCCAGGGGTCTATCTGAGCGAAGAGCTTGTGGCTGATCTGCTTGGCGTCAGCAAGAAGTCCTTGCAGAACCTCCGAGCCCGCAAGCCCGATAACTTTTCGAAGGTGCAAGGGCAGAAGCCATCGGTCCAGTTCATCCTCGACGTAGTCCTCGTCAAGGGCTGCTCTGATCTGCGCGAACTTCTTCGCGTAGTCGGTTTCTGATGATCCGTGGAGTGGCTTTTGTTCGGCCGCCGACCGACTGTTTCGAATGACATTGAATGCTGCCTCAAGCCTGTCGCGGGGCAGTTCGCTGATTGACATGATGTCGTTGTCTTCGCCTGAAGATGCGAGGTCGACGCCAATCTTGCCCATGGCTATCGCAGCCAGGCGAAGCTTGCGAACGGCTTCATCTGCTGCGTCTTGATTGCGCTCCTGATGCGGTCGAATGTCGTCTGCGTTCATCGTCGATTCCGTGCTCAACGGTGCCGATCAGCGCATTGGGTAGGGCCCAATGCGCGCCGTTGACTTTGCCTGCACCTGTCACGCCAGCGATCAAGACTGACGTCTCGATCACTGTCATGCCAGCTGCCAGCTGCGCCAACGGCAGCCCCTCCGCTACGCGTCCCCCCCAATGAATTGGTGGGTACGGGGCACGTTATCGAACGGTTCAGCTGGGCAGTCCAAGGTGGCATGAACAGCGTTCGATAACCGACTACACGGTGTAAGCCATGGAATACAGCCCTGACGATCTGGACCGCAAGCTGTCTGCCGCCTTCGACGGCAAGGTGGTGCGCAAGGACCTGCTGCACCGCATCAAGAAGGGCACCAACGTGCCCACCTTCGTGCTGGAGTTCTTGCTGGCCCGCTACTGCGCCAGCGACGACGCGGCGGAGATCCAGGCGGGTATGGAAGCCGTGCTGGACACGCTGAACGAGAACTACGTGCGGCCCAACGATGCCAACGCGGCGCAGTCACGCGTGGCCACCAAGGGCAAGCACCGCTTCATCGACAAGGTGCACGTCAACTACGTGGAGAAGGACCGGCGCCACTGGGCTGCGCTGGAGAACTTCGACTCCCGCCGCGTGGCCATCAGCGAAAAGTACTACCGCGACAACGACCGCCTGCTGCAAGGCGGCCTGTGGGCGGAAGTGACAGTGGCCTTCAACGAGGTGGAAGACGACAAGTACACCTTCTACGTGGAAGACCTGCGGCCCATTCAGCTGAGCCGCTTTGACTTCGAGCGCTACTGCGAAGGCCGCACCGGCTTCAGCCGCGACGAGTGGATGGATGTCATCCTGCGCTCGGTGGGCCTGGAGCCCAGCAAGCTGAGCAAGCGGGTGAAGTTCCACTTCATCGCCCGCCTGGCCCCGCTCATCGAAGCCAGCCGCACGGCGCCGTCTTGCAAGCGCAAGGACATCCTGAACCTGAAAGCGAGCGACATCACGGCCTGGTGGGATAAGGTCATCGACGGATTGGCCCTGGGGCTGCAGATCTTGCGCGACGACTGCAAGGTCACCAAGCCCAAGTGGCTGCCGTACCAGACCATGCTATTGCCGCTGGCAGCGGCTCTCGCAAAGACCGACATGCCCAGCACGCCCGAGACCGGTGTGAAGCGCGAACGCATCAAGCGATGGTTCTGGTGCGCCGTTTTTGGCCAAGCGTATGAGAGCTCACCCAACAGCCAGGCTGCAAGAGATGTCGGCGATTTGGGTGTCTGGCTCGAAGGTGGTGCTGAGCCAGAAGTGGTCCGCGAACTTCGCTTCGACCCCAAGGCGCTGCGCGACATCACGCCGCGTCAACGGGCGGTCTACCGGGGCACTATCTGCCTAGTGCTGGGTTCGGGTACCGGTGCTCGGGACTTCCACACTCAGGCAGTTATCACTGGCAAGCTGATCGACCAGGAAGGTATAGACGACCACCATGTATTCCCGGCTGCCTACCTGCGCGATGCCCAAGGCATCCAGTCGACCGTTGCCCGCGACTGCGTGCTCAACCGTACCCTGATTGACCGAACGACCAACCAGATCATCAGCGCGCGAGCGCCGTCCGACTACCTGGCCGCCATCCAGGCCACCCCTGGGTTTCCGTTCGACACGGTTTTGGCCTCGCACTGCCTGCCAGTGGGCGAAGGTTCGCCCTTGATCGCCGACGACTACGACGCATTCCTGGTCTGGCGTCAGCAGCGCCTGTGGCAGGAAATTCAGCGCGTCACAGGCCTCAAGCTCGCCGACGACTTGGAAGATCCCGTGGAGACCGCTGAATGAGCCACGACCTCGACCACACCACTGGCAAGCCAGCCATGGCGTACGTTGGCGAGACGCCCTGGCACGGCTTGGGCGAACAACTTCCGCCCAACCAGCCGATTGAGGCATGGTTGAAGGCCGCCCGGCTGGAATGGCACCTAGAACGCCTGCCCGTCCAATACTTGGTGGACGGACGGATCCGCACGATGCCCGACCGCTTCGTACTGGCGCGCAGCGACACGCGCGATGCACTCTCGGTGGTGTCAGGCGACTACCAGCTCGTGCAGCCGAAGGAGGTGCTGGAGTTTTACCGAGATCTGGTGTCCGACTTTGGCTACACACTGGAGACAGCCGGTGCGCTCAACGGCGGACGCAAGGTATGGGCTCTGGCCAGCACAGGGGTTACCGAACACGTCGGCGATTCCCAGACCGACCCGATGAAGATGTACGTGTTATTGGCCACGTCCTGCGACAAGACCCTGGCCACCACGGCGGCCTTCACCAGCGTTCGCGTGGTCTGCCAGAACACGCTTTTCTTCGCGCTCGCCGACGTCAAGAGCCAGGGGCGCAAACACATCAAGGTGCCGCACACACGTCGCTTCGAGATGCAAGACGTCAAGCAGCAACTGGGGCTAATCGATGTCTCCTGGTCGAAGTTCCTCAACCAGATCCGCGCCGCGGCCGCCCACAAGCTGGACGACTCCAAAGTTTCGGAGTTCTTCGACAGGGTGCTCGGCCGCAAACTGCCTCAGCCGTTGAGTCCCAGGGCCGAGCGCGACCACATCGCCATGATGTCGCTGTATCGCTCGGCGCCCGGTCAGGACACCGACACTGCAAAGGGCACCCTGTGGGGCGCTGTCAATGCCGTTACCTACTATGCGGACCATGTGCGCGCTGGTGGCGCGGCCGAGCGGCTGGACAGCGCCTGGTTTGGGGCTGGCAACAGCCTGAAGGAGCGTGCCTGGGCCGAAGCTGAAAGCCTGTTGGTTGGGCTAGACGCTCATGCTTCTACTGAATTGCGGCGCTGAACTTGAGAAGTTTGGCGGCCAGGGGGCCACATGCCTTCCCCGGTGCTGATCACCATTGGTGGGCATCACTCTCGCTCGGCGATCGGTCAGTTCCAGTGCCATCTTTGTGCCAGTGACGCGTGCATCTCAGGCGGGATCCGGTGGGATCGGGTGTGCTCGATCGGGAACTCTGCGTGTCCTTGACCAGCGGCTAACATCATGATTTAATTGAGAAATTCAGAGATCAAGGTGATCCATCGGGATCAAAAAGGATGTTTCGGGAACTGGCGGTTTGACCCTCTCCGACGCCCTTACAAGGCGTAGGTCGGCGGTTCGAACCCGTCAGCACCCACCACCCTCAGCCGCAATGGCGGTGTTGACAGGCCGCTAAAATCCCGCACAAGCCGTCGGCGCGGCGGCTTGTCTCCTGAAGGCGCACCGCGGTTGGCCTGCGTCGTTTGCGGCATCCCAACGATC
>JBDKJB010000265.1:0-3794 GCA_039796835.1 Pseudomonadota bacterium
CCGGGGCCATTGCTCGCACCCATCTGGACCGAATTCACCGCAGCGGCAACCTTCAGCTGGTGGGCCTGGCTGATCCTGCACCCGGCGCTCAAGGACTGGCCGATTCGCTGGGCGTACCGGCGTTTGCCGATCATCGCCAACTTCTGGACACCGTGAAGCCCCAGGGGGTGATCATTGCCACCCCCAATCAGCTTCACTGGCCCGTGGCTCTGGATTGCCTGCAGCGGGGTGTGGCGGTTCTGGTGGAGAAGCCAGTGACCGACGGTGTGCCGGAGGCCCGGCTGCTGGTTGAAGCACAGGAGCGCACCGGTGTGCCTGTGCTGGTGGGGCACCACCGGCGGCACAACCCCATCGTCAAGCGCGCCAAGGCCATTGTGGAGTCCGGCCGCCTGGGGCGCTTGGTGACTGCCCATGCGCAGGCCACGTTTCTCAAGCCGGACGCCTACTTTGACGTCGCGTGGAGGCGGCAAAAGGGCGGGGGGCCCATCCTGATCAACCTCATCCACGACATCGACATGCTGCGCTTCCTGATGGGGGAGGTGAGCTCCGTGCAGGCCATGGGGAGCCATGCCGTGCGTGGCTTTGAAGTCGAGGACTCTGCCGCCGCAGTGGTCCGCTTTGCCAATGGTGCGCTCGGAACCGTGTTGCTGTCAGACACCGTGACGTCTCCGTGGTGCTGGGACTTCTGTGCGGGCGAGCAGCCGGTCTACCCTCAGCAGTCCGCGCAATCGCATTTCATTGGCGGGACCCACGGAGCTATGTCCTTGCCAGACCTGGCGCTCTGGAACTACCGCGGCGAGCGCAGTTGGCACGCCGAAATGACACGGGAACAGGCCACCGTCCATCATCAGGACCCGTATGCCGCCCAGCTTCAGCATTTCCATGATGTGATCGTCGGCAAGGCCGTGCCGCTGTGCAGTGCGCTGGATGGGCTGCGCACGCTTCAGGCCACGCTGGCGGTACAGCAGGCGGCTGCCACGGGCGGCGCGGTCCAGCTTCAGGATTGATCAGGAGGAACGCCACATGACACGCACCATCTTCATCCTCAACGGGCCCAATCTCAATCGCCTGGGAGTGCGCGAGCCCGCCATCTATGGCACGGACACCCTGGACACGATCAGGCGACGTTGTGAGGAGCGCGCGGCAAGGCATGCGCTTGCGGTGGACTTCCGGCAAAGCAACATCGAAGGCCAGTTGGTGGAGTTCATCCACGAGGCGTGCGATCGAAACGCCGCTGGCATCGTGTTCAACCCTGCGGGGTATTCCTTCACTTCCGTGGCGTTGGTGGACGCGCTCAAGATGTTCGACGGCCCCAAGATCGAGGTGCATCTGTCCAACATCCATGCGCGTGACCCGATGTACCACCACTCGCTCATATCCAAGGTGGCCACCGCTGTGATTGCCGGATTGGGTGCTGAAGGCTACCTGGTGGCCGTGGATGCCGTGTTCAATCGCTTGCTGATGGTGAGCGCATGAGCGGGGTTCTCGAGCGGACCCTGGGCATTCTGGAGCTGCTGTCCCGACACGGGGAGGGGGTCGAATTGGGCGCCATCGCCGACGGGTTGAACATGCCACCCAGCGCCGCACACCGGATGCTCGCCGATCTCATGCGCCTGGGCTATGTGCGGCAAGCCCGGAACCGGGGAGGGTATCTGCTCACCACCAAACTGGTGTCGATGGGCTTGTCCTATCTGAGCCAGAGCGGAATTGTCGACGTCGCCCAGCCCCTTTTGAATCAGATGGCAGAGCTCTCGGGTGAGCTGGTCCGGTTGTCGGTGGTCGACGGCGAGCGTCTGACCTGGGTGGCTCGCGCGCAGGGCGCCCGCCAGGGATTGCGTTACGACCCGGACATGGGCAGCGATGCCCGTCTGTCGTGTTCATCGTCCGGTTGGGCCTGGCTGTCCACGCTGAGCGATGAAGCGGTGCTGGCCTTGGTGTCCAGGCAGGGTCTGGGTTCGCCGCAGGAGTTTGGCCCTGCAGCCCCCACCAGCCTCCAGCAGGTGATGGATGCGGTCCAGTCCGCGCGCACTGATGGGGTTGCCATCGCAGTGGACACCTACAGCCTCGGCCTGTCCTCTGTCTCCGCACCTGTCCGGTTTGATGGCCAGGCAGCCATGGGCGTGCTGACCGTCGCGGGCCCGACCGTTCGCCTCACGCCTGAGCGCATGCTCGCGCTCGCGCCCCACCTGATGGCCACGGCTCAGCAGCTGGCGGTGGCCAGTGGAACATCGCCCTTCTTCAGGATGACGGCTGAAACCGGTGGCGGGATGACCTCCGAAGGGCGTCGGCCCATCTATGCCGTCTGAACAAGGGCCGCGAGCGCTTTGTCATGACTGACGTGTCTGTGCCACCCACCCTGGTGCACTGCGACCTGCTGGTGGCGGGCTCGGGAGCAGGCGGCCTGGCGGCAGCGGTGACCGCCGCCCATCTGGGGCTCCGGGTGGTGGTGGCTGAAAAAACGGGGCAATGGGGGGGCACCACTGCGCTGTCCGGTGGCTGGATGTGGGTCCCGCGCAATCCATTGGCCTTGGAGGCTGGCATCCGCGAGCTGCCCGATGCTGCGCTGCACTACCTGCAGCATGAACTCGGGGAACGCTTCGACGAAACGATGGTGCGCGCGTACCTACAGATCGCGCCGGCGATGCTGGCCTTCTTTCGCTCAAACACCGCACTCAAGTTCATTGACGGCAACGGCATCCCGGACTTCCATGGACGCACGCCACATGCTGCACTGGGGGGGCGATCAGTCTGCGCGGCCCCCTTTGATGGACGCCTGCTGGGGGCCCATCTGGCCAACTTGAAACCACCGATGGCGGAGACGACGCTCTGGGGTTTGGGCATCGCGGCGGGTGCGGACTTGCGTCATTTCATCAATGCGAAACGATCCTGGCCTTCGTTGATGCATGTTTCCCGTCGCTTGCTGGCGCATGGATGGGACTTGTTGCGCCATGGTCGCAGCTCCCGGCTGGTGAACGGCAACGCCCTGGCGGGCAGTTTGCTCGCATCGGCTGTCCAGGCGGGGGTGAGTCTGCGCCTCCATTCGCCGGTGACCCGATTGCTGCAGGATGGGCGGCGGGTCAAGGGGGCGATCCTGTCCACGCCAAACGGTGCAGTGGAGGTACACGCGCGGTGCGGTGTGGTGCTGGCCTGTGGTGGCTTCCCGCATGATGAAGCCCGCAAGCTGGCCTTGCTGCCGCACGCGGGTACCGGGCATTGGTCGGCGGCATCCGGTGGCAACACCGGGGACGGTCTGCACCTGGGCGAATCGGTCGGAGGCACCATCGCACGGGACCTGAGGCATGCGGCGGCATTGGCCCCGGTGTCGCTGGTGCCGCGTGATGGCGGGGGGTGCACGCATTTTCCGCATTTGATCGAACGGGCCAAGCCCGGACTCATCGCCGTGACACCGTCCGGGCGACGGTTTTGCAATGAGGCAGACTCGTATCACGACTTCATGCAGGCGTTGCTGGCGCAGTCTCAGGCAAATCAACCGGCCGAGGCCTGGCTCATTTGTGACCATGCGTTTCTGTGCCGTTATGGGCTGGGGGCGGTCAAACCTGCCCCCCTGCCCTTGCGGGCCCACCTCGCCACGGGGTATCTCAAGCGCGGTCGCACGGTGGGTGACCTGGCCAGGGCCTGCGGGATCGATGCCCATGGTTTGGCCACCACATTGGAACGCTACAACGGTCAGGCTGTGGCGGGCCGGGACGATGATTTCGGCAAAGGCGAAACCCCTTACAACCGCGTGCAGGGCGACGCCGCCCATGCCGCTGCCATGGGGTGGCCCAACCCCT
>JBDKJB010000266.1:0-3794 GCA_039796835.1 Pseudomonadota bacterium
CGGCCCGAGGGGTTCCGCCGCAACCCGCTGACGTCCCGGATCGCCACAGAGATGGGCCTGCCACAGGGCCTGTTCAGCGCCGAAGGCGACGACTGGAAGCGCCAGCGCCGCATGGTGATGGCCAGCTTTTCACCGGGGCAGGTGCGGGCCTATTTCCCGTCGCTGGTCAAGGTCAACCTGCGCCTGCGCAGCCGCTGGCAGAAAGCCGCACGGGCCAACGAGAGCATCCCGCTGCAGGCCGATCTGATGCGTTACACGGTCGACGGCATCTCGGGCCTGGCCTTTGGCAAGGACGTCAACACCCTGGAGGCGGGCGAGGACGTGATCCAGAAGCACCTGGATCAGATCCTGCCCAGCATCTTTCGCCGCGCACTCAGCCTGGTGCCGCTGTGGCGCTGGCGCAAGAGTGCCCAGGACAAGCGCCTGGACGACAGCGTGGCCGTCATCAACCAGACCATCCACAGCTACGTGGCGCAGGCCCGCGCGGCGCTTGCAGCCGAGCCAGCCGCACGCACGGCACCACGCAATCTGCTGGAAGCGATGATCGTTGCAGCAGACGAGCCCGAAGACGGCGTATCCAATGGCCTGACCGACGCCCATGTGGCCGGCAATGTGCTGACCATGTTGCTGGCCGGTGAGGACACCACCGCCAACACCCTGGCCTGGATGATCTGGCTGCTGAAGCAACACCCCCGCGTGCTGGACCGCCTGCAGGCCGAGGTGCGCACCCTGGCGCCGTCGGCCGAAGCCTTCACCATCGACATGATGGACAGCCTGACTTATCTGGACGCCTGCTGCACCGAGACCATGCGTCTCAAACCCGTGGCGCCCTTTATTCCTCTGCAGGCTTTGCGCGATACCCAGGTGGGCGATGTGGCGGTGCCCAAGGGCGAGGTGGTCTGGTGCGTGTTGCGCCACCACAGCGTGGCCGAGCCCTGGTTTGCCGAGCCTGCGGACTTCCGACCCGAGCGCTGGCTGCCGGATGCGCCGGTGCCCCTGACGCTGGAGGCCAAGCGTGCCAGCCTGCCTTTTGGCGCCGGCCCCCGCATGTGTCCGGGGCGTTACCTGGCCCTGCTGGAAATGAAAATGGCCATGGCCATGCTGCTGGCCAGCTTCGACATTGAGGCCGTGCACACCCCGGATGGTCTGGAGCCCCAGGAACTGATGGCGTTCACGATGAATCCGGTGGGGCTGTCCTTGCGCCTGAAGGAGCGTCAGAGGCCCGCTATTCAGCCAACCGCTTCCAGCCTCTCGGCCAGCCAGACCTTGATGATTGACTGACGCGTCACCCCCAGCTTGCTGGCCTCACGGTCGAGCGATTCGACCATCCAGGCGGGGAAATCGACGTTCACCCGTTTCTGCGCCTGCTGCACGCGCCTGGCTTTGGAGACATCCAAAAACGCAGTGATGTCACCGCCTGCGTCAAACTGACGGTCGAATTGTTTAGCTTTCATACAGTGCCACCTCTTCCATGCGCGCCCGGCGGACGGAGATCAACCGGACATTGGCCCCACGGTAGCTGATGACGGCCGACCAATGCTTGTCGCCGATCAGCCCCACCAACAAAAACCGGGGCTCATCATCTGTTCTGGCCGGAATCTCCAGCAGCATCGGGTCATCCCAAAGGCTCTGGGCCTCGACAAAATCAATGCCATGTTTCGCGCGGTTGGATTCGCTTTTGACAGCATCAAACTCGAAGCGGATCATGGTATAAAAAGTATACCTTAATTGGCATCATTCAGGCAGTCTGCATTCTTGCCGTTTTGCGGCGGCCACAGAATAAGCTTCGACTTCGACGACGTGCGCACCCCGGATGGCCTGGAGCCTCATGAGCTGATGACTTTCACGATGAATCCGATGGGGTTGTCCTTGCGCCTGAGGGAGCGGGGCTGATCACTTCACCAGCTGGGCAAAGGTCTTCTTGAATTTCGCCACCTTGGGTGCCGCCACGGCCATGCAATAGCCTTGGGTCGGATTGCGCTCGAAAAAATCCTGGTGGTAAGCCTCTGCGGGCCAGTAATTCAGCAAAGGCAGCACTTCCGTGACGATCGGCCGGCTGAAGAACGCGGCGTCCTGCTTCATCAACGCCATCACCTCCTGCGCGGCCTGCTGCTGCTCGGGTGCGGTGAAGTAGATGCCGCTGCGGTACTGCGTGCCCACGTCGTGGCCCTGGCGGTTGAGCGTGGTCGGATCGTGGATGAGAAAGAAGATCTCCAGCAGCTCACGCGTGCTAACCTGGGCGGGGTCATAAACCAGCTTGACCACCTCGTTGTGGCCGGTCTCGCCCGTGCACACCTCTTCGTAGCTCGGACGCTGTGAGTGGCCATTGCTGTAGCCGCTCTCGACATCCAGCACCCCCCGCACGCGGACAAACACCGCCTCGGTGCACCAGAAGCACCCACCACCCAGCACGATTGTCTGATTCACGGAATTCATGGCACACTCCAAGGCAACAAAAACAACGGAGACTCACGCAATTGCAACATAAACCTCCATTGGCCGAGGGCAGTCCACTGTTGAGTGTGCGTTCCATCACGGTGCGTTTCGGCGGCATTGTGGCGCTGGACGGCGTGAGTTTCGACGTTCAACGCGGCCAGATTTGCGGCCTCATCGGCCCCAACGGCGCAGGCAAGACCACCCTGTTCAACTGCCTCAGCCGCCTGTACAACTACCAGTCGGGCGACATCCTGTTCGAGGGGCAGTCGATCACGCAGATGCCTACCCACCAGACGGCCGGCCTGGGCCTGGGGCGCACCTTCCAGAACCTGGCCATGTTCCAGACCATGCCGGTGCGCGAGAACATCATGGTGGGCTGCCATGCGCGCTCGAGTTCGGGCTTTGCGGCCAGCGCCCTGCGTCTGCCCCGAGTGCGCGCCGAAGAACAGCGGCTGCGCGCGCGCGCCGACGAGATCATCGCCTACATGGGCCTGCAGGACCATGCCAACCGCCTGGTGCGCGACCTGCCCTTTGCCATCCAGAAGCGCGTCGAGTTTGGCCGCGCCCTGGCATCTGACCCCAAACTGCTGTTGTTGGACGAACCTGCCGCCGGCCTGAACCACGAAGAGCTCGAAGACCTGGGTCGCCTGATCCGCGACGTGCGGGACCGCCTCCACACCACCGTGCTGTTGGTGGAGCACCACATGAGCCTGGTCATGAGCGTGTCAGACCACATCGTCGCGCTGAATTTCGGCAAGAAGATTGCCGAAGGCGACCCCACTCACATCCAGAATCACCCTGACGTGATCGAGGCCTACCTCGGAAAGCCCGCCGATGCACAAGCTGCTTGAAGTCGAAGGCCTGAGCGCCTCTTACGGGGCCACCCAGGTGCTGCACGATGTCAGCTTCAGCCTGGTGCAGGGCCAGATCACCGCCATCCTCGGGGCCAACGGCGCAGGCAAAACCACCACCTTGCGCAGCATCTGCCAGACCGTCAAGACCGGCGGCAGCATCCAGTTTGACGGCCAGCAGCTGGCAGGCAAGTCCACCGAAAACGTGGTGCGCCTGGGCATCGCGCACGTGCCTGAAGGGCGCGGCACGTTCACGGCGCTGAGCGTCGAGGAAAACCTGCGCCTGGGAGCCTATTCGCGCAACGACAAGGCAGGCATGGCCGACGACATGGACAAGGCCTTTGCCCGCTTCCCGATTCTCAAGGAGCGTCGGCACCAGCAGGCTGGCACGCTGTCCGGGGGCGAACAGCAGATGCTGGCCATCAGCCGCGCCCTGATGCTGCGGCCCAAGCTGCTGCTGCTGGACGAGCCCTCTTTCGGCCTGGCTCCGCTCATCGTGGCCGAGAT
>JBDKJB010000267.1:0-3791 GCA_039796835.1 Pseudomonadota bacterium
GATCTGGTCCAAGCGCTGCTGCCCTACGTTCCGCTCAGGATGCTGGTGCGGGACGCGGCTGATGAGTCCCAGGCCCGGGCGCTTTTGCAGCGCCGGCGGATCGACGCGGACCCCATCCAGTTTGTGCATGATGAGCGGGCGCCTTATTTCGTCCGCGATGCGGCCGTATTTGGGTTGGATGGCGACGGACGGCCCTTCATCGTCGATTTCAAGTGGACGTATTACGGCTGGACCAGCTGGTGTCGCCGTATTTTCAGGGGCAACAGCCGCCGCAACGAAGAGTGCGGCCGTGTTGCTGGCCCGGGAGCCGGAAATCTCGACCAATGGCTGGCGGACCGGCTGGGCATGCCATCCTTCCGCTCACATCTGGCGGCTGAGGGAGGCGGAGTCGAGGTGAACGGCCAAGGTGTGCTGATTGCCAACACCAGTTTGTGGCAATCGCGCAACCCAGAGCTTTCGCAAGCCAAAATTGAAGCTGAACTGTTGCGCCTGCCGGGCATCCGCAAGGTCATTTGGTTGCCTCACGGCTTGGCACATGACCCCTTGCACCGTGGCACCATCACTGGGCCGTACGTGGGCTGGGGCACCGGAGGGCACACAGACGAGTTTGTGCGATTTGCCGATGCACGCACCGTTTTGCTGGCCTCGGTGGACGAAGCGGAGGCGCGCAGGCACCCTGTAGCGCGGTTGAACCGGTTCCGCATGCGGATGAACTTCGATGTCCTGAAAGCCAGCACGGATCAGAATGGGCAAGCCTTGCGAGTGGTGCAAGTGCCGCTGCCCAATGTGATGGAGCGGCCGGTGGTGCTGGCATCGCATGCCGATACGAGTTTTTCGGAGCAGTGGACGGCGGCATCGTTTCCGGACCGGGAGAGGCGTCGCAATGGTGAAACGGTGCAGCAGGTGGCCACGAGCAGCTACCTCAACTACGTTGTAGCCAACAAGGTGGTGCTTGTGCCTGATTACGTGCCGCATGGTACCCCTGCGGCGCGTCAGGCCCAGGTGCAGCAGATTTTTGAAGCTGCATTCCCGGGCCGTCGGATCCAGTTCGTCGATGCCGGCCATACCAACTGGTTTGGGGGTGGCGCACACTGCGCCACGCTCAACCAGCCTCTGTCAAAGGCGTGAACGCGGTGGCCCTCATCACAGCGAATAGAAGCTGCGGATGGTGTTCCAGGCCTCCTGCGGGTCGTCGGTGAGGGTGACCAGCTGGAGGTCTTCGGCCGAAATCGTGCCGTGGTCAAGCAGCATGTCGAAGTTGAGCAGACCCTGCCAGAAGGCGCGGCCGAACAGCACGATGGGGACCGGCCGCGCCTTTCTGGTTTGCACCAGTGTGATGACCTCGAACAACTCATCCAGTGTGCCAAAGCCGCCCGGAAAGGCCACCAGGGCTTTGGCGCGCATCATGAAATGCATCTTGCGCAGTGCGAAATAGTGGAACCGGAAGCTCAATTCAGGAGTGATGTAGGGATTGGGTTCCTGCTCGTGAGGCAGTGCGATGTTGAGCCCGACATTGGGTGCGCCTTCATCGGCTGCGCCCCGGTTGGCCGCCTCCATGATGCCTGGGCCGCCACCGGTGCAAATGGTCAGCCGCCGTTCGGGCGGCGCATCGTCAGGCAAAGCCTGGGTGTACCGCGCTACCAGACGGGCGAAGGCGCGCGCCTGGGCATACCAGTGGGCATTGCGCTTTTGCTGTTCGGTCTGTGCGACTTCAGGCGGTACAAAACGCGCGCTGCCAAATACGACAACTGTGTTTTCCACGCCGAGGCGAGTCTGCTCCAGGTCGGGTTTGAGCATCTCGAGTTGCATGCGCAGGCCGCGTGTTTCGCGCCGCAACAGGAATTCCGGATCGGCAAAGGCCAGCCGGTTGGCCTCAGGCGCCAGCAGGTTGCCTTGTGCTGCATGCGCTTGAAGTTCGGCCCAGGCGTCCGCCAGGCGGCGTGCGCTGAGCGATTCGGTGAGGTTCTGAGTGTTTTCCATGTGAGGATTGTGCAGCGGGTCTGCTGAAAGGTGACACAGATCAATACAGCCGGACCGACATGTCAAAGTACCAGGTCCGGCGGATTTCGATCACGTCAAAGTGGCGCACAAGGGCGGGTGGGAAGGCCTGATAGTTTGCCTGGCTGTGTACGATGCGACGGATGGCATCGTCGATCCCGGCGACTCCGCTGGAGCGCACGAAGCTGACCGACTCCACCGACCCATCGCTTCGGATGGCCACGGTCACCATGGGGTCGGTGTGGGGTTGTTTGGCAGCCTCGCGGATCATGTCAAACGTCATATTGAGCTGGATCTTTCGGCTCCAGGCCTCGGCGTAGGCGATCAATTCCGCGTTGGGGTCGGTGCGGCCGAAAAGCCTGCCCCGTCGCAACGGGCTGGCCGACGGTGACAAGCGCGTGGCGGCCGCAGCCGCCTCGCGCTGTTCGGCTTCTTGATTGAGTTGTCGTCCCATCGCGCGACGTCGCTCTTCCCGTTGTTCCGCCTCGTGGCGCTCCTGTTCCAGCCGAGCGGCTTGAGCCTTCGTCGCTTCCTGCCGGATGGCCTCCTGGCGGGCCAGTTCCTGTCGGGCGGCTTCTTGCCTCGCTGCGGCCTGACGTTCGGCTTCGAGCTGCACAGCTTGAGCGCGGGCAGCCTGTTGCCGCGCCATCTCCTGGCGCTCCAGCTCCAGCCGAGCGGCTTGAACCCTCGCTGCTTCCTGGCGGATGGCCTCCTGGTGGGCCAGTTCCTGTCGAGCGGCTTCCTGTCGCGTTGCGGCTTGACGTTCGGCTTCGAGCTGCGCAGCTTGGGCGCGGGCAGCTTCCTCACGGACAGCGGCTTGCTGCCGTTCTTGTTCCGATGGCTTGGCATCCACAGCCTCCGGAGTCGGCGGTGCCATGGTTTTTGGGTCTATGACTTGAGCTGGCGGCAGGTCGGCTGAAGTATCCCTTTCGGAGGCCGGGAGAACGGTCCACCGGGGATCGACAGACTGATCCAATGCGATCACGTTGTCGATCACAGGGGGTTCGGGTGCAGGTGCCACGTTGGCGGTTGGTGTCAGTTCCACTTGAGGCACCGGCTTGACCTGAGGTTTTGCTCTCCGTCCACCGGACTTTTCTGAAAAGCGTGCCGTTGCTGTCGCTGCTGCCGTTGCCGCAGACGGCGCCCGTGGCGACTTGCGGTTCACCCAGGTCAGCCCGGACGGCCCCGAGCCCGTCGGGGGATCTGCGGCAGCATCTTGCTGAGGATCGGCTGGCACAGCAGCCGGGGTGGGCAGAAGCGCGATGCGCGGCTCTGGAGCCTCGATCCGCCGGTCTTGCCATGGGAAAGTGAGCATCGGCAACAGAGAGCCACCACTGCCGAAGCTGAGGCTCAACAGCAAGGCATGGACCACCAGGGAGAGGCTGAGCCCCAACTGCATGTGCCGACGTCCCGGCGACGCAGACGACATGCCCGAACCGCTGCTTGCCGTTCCGTCTTTGCGGATGTCTGCAGAAGTCAATCCAGTCCCGCTGCTGCTGTCAGGGCAGGTTGGCTGTGCACTTCATCAGGATGTCCGAGCCGCACATGATCCGTCCACGCGCTGCAGCGCGGTCGGTGATCAGACGCGCTTGCGGTATTCACCCGTGCGGGTGTCGATCTCGATCTTGTCGCCCTGGGCGACGAAGATCGGCACGCCGACTTCAAAGCCGGTGGCAATCTTGGCAGGCTTCAGAACCTTGCCTGAAGTGTCGCCCTTGACAGCAGGCTCAGTCCAGGTGATTTCGCGCTCGACGCTGGTGGGCAGTTCGACGGAAATGGCTTTGCCTTCGTAG
>JBDKJB010000268.1:0-3788 GCA_039796835.1 Pseudomonadota bacterium
GAAAAGGAAGGCGGCCAGGCCCCTCTGGGAGGGGAGATGAGCGGTCACATCTTCTTCAAGGAGCGATGGTTCGGTTTTGACGACGGCACCTACGCAGGGGCGCGCCTGCTGGAAATTCTGAGTGGCGCGCCGGACGCCAGTGCCGTGCTCAACGCACTGCCCACGAGTTTCTCGACACCCGAACTGAATGTCGCCTGCGCTGAAGGGGAACCGCATGCGCTGGTGGAAAAAATTGTGGCGATTGCTGCCAAAAGCCTGAGCACCCCCCTGGCGGGCAGCGAACCTCGCGAAGTGGGGAGCGTGGGGGCCATCATCAATACGATTGACGGTCTGCGCGTCGACTGGTCCGATGGCTTTGGCCTTATCCGCGCCAGCAACACCACACCCGTGCTGGTGTTGCGTTTCGAAGGCCATACCGACGCCGCCCTGCACCGCATCGAAGCCGACATGCTCCAGCTCCTGCGCAGCGTCAAGCCCGACGCGCAATTCGCTGCATCTGCACACTAGCAGGTCAGTGGACCGTGGCGGCTCACATCCTTCTTGTGAAGCTGTCGTCCCTGGGCGACGTGATTCAGACCATGCCGGTGGTTCAGGACATCCTGCATCACCAACCCCAGGCCCAGATTGACTGGGTGGTTGAAGAAGCGTTCGCCCCCCTGGTACTGCGGGTACGGGGTCTGCGGCAGGTCATTCCGATCGCCCAGCGACGCTGGCGCCACCTGTCCCGTGCCTCTGCCTCCCCTGAGCGCCGGGCTTTTCTGCACCGGTTGCAGGCGGATGCCTACGACGTCGTGCTGGATCTGCAGGGCCTCATCAAGTCAGCCTGGGTGGCGCGGCAAGCGCGCCTGAAGCCCGGCGGGTTCAGCGCGACCTATGGCAACAAGAGCGAGGCCTGCGGCTATGAATGGCCGGTGCGTTTCATGCTGACGCGCAGCGTGCCGATGCCCCGGCGCATCCATGCCGTGGCCCGCTACCGACTGTTGGCGGGGCAGGCGCTGGGCTACCCGGTCCAAGGCCCCGGTTCGTACGCCTGGACGGGCCGGACTGCCCCTGGACACCAGGCGACCGATGGCGCGCGGCGCACCGTGGTGCTGGCCCATGGCACCACCCGGCCTGACAACGAATGGCCGCGCGGCCACTGGCAGGCCCTGGCCCGGCGCTTGGTGGACGAAGGCTTCCACATCGCCATTCCGCAGGCGAACGACGTCGAGGAGGCCTGGGCGCACCGCCTGACCGCTGAACTGGATGTCGGCACCCGGGCGCAGGTCTGGCCGCGCCAGTCCCTGGCCCAGGTGCTGGACGCCATGGCTGCGGCACAGGGGGTTGTCGGCGTTGATTCCGGCCTCTCCCACATGGCGGTGGCCCTTGGCCTGCCGCATGTGCAGATCTTCAGCCAGGATCGCGCTTGGCGTGCCGGACCCTTGGGCCAGGATCAGGGCGGGGTGGCGCACCAGGTTTCGGTGGGGGGTGCCCAGGCGCCTGACGTGGACGCCGTCTGGCAGGCCTGGCAGGCCGTGTGGGCGAGCCGCTGCGCATGATTCACGCCCTGTACTCGCTGGCCTTGACCTGCGCGCAACCGCTGGTGCGCGCCAAACTGCGCCGCCGCGCGACCCAGGAGCCGCTGTATGGCGAGTTTGTGGACGAGCGATTCGGACACTACGCCCAGCCGCCGCAGCCGCCCGGTGAACTGGTGTGGATCCACGCGGTGTCCTTGGGCGAGACCCGCGCCGCAGCGATCCTGGCACAGCAGATGCGGCAGCGCCACCCCGGGCTTCGGCTGCTGCTCACGCACGGCACCGCCACCGGGCGGGAGGCGGGTGCCAAACTGCTGCAGCCGGGGGATGTGCAGGTCTGGCAACCCTGGGATGCGCCAGGGCCGGTACAGCGATTTCTGCGGCATTTCCAGCCCCGCATCGGCATCCTGATGGAAACCGAAATCTGGCCCAATCTGGCGGCCGCTTGCGCCCGGCAGGGCGTGCCCCTGGTGCTGGCCAACGCCCGCCTGAGCGATTCATCCTTGCGCCGCAGCCAGCAACTGGCCTGGCTGGCGCGGCCGGCCTACCGCCGCCTCACCCAGGTGTGGGCGCAGACGGCCGATGACGCCCGCCGCCTGCAGCTGGCAGGCGCACAGGTGACCGGCGTGATGGGCAATCTGAAGTTTGATGCCACTCCCGATGCGGACCAGCTGGCGCGGGCCGAGGCGCTGCGTCAGACCTGGAAGGGAGGTGGCATTGTGCTGTTCGCCAGTTCCCGGGAGGGTGAAGAACTCCAGTTGGTTGAATCTTTGAAAAAAATAAAGATATTTTCCGAATACTCATCGAACCATATAGCTATAAAAAACAGACCAGAAAAATATAAAAATCAGGCACAAATCATTCTGGTTCCGCGACACCCGCAGCGCTTTGACGAGGTGGAAAGGCTTTTGAAGGCTCACGGGTACGGCGTTATCCGGCGCTCGGACTGGGGCGGTGCGGAGGCCGAGGCGCTGCCGGTGCCGCAGCCCCAGACTCTCTGGCTGGGCGACTCGATGGGCGAGATGGCCTTGTATTACGGGCTGGCAGACGCGGCGCTGCTGGGCGGCAGTTTTGCGACATTGGGCGGGCAGAACCTGATCGAGGCGGCGGCCTGCGGCTGCCCCGTGGTGATGGGGCCGCACACCTTCAACTTTGCGGAAGCCGCCGAGCAGGCCTTGGCCGAAGGTGCGGCGCGACGGGTCGCCGACATGGACGCCGGGCTGCGGGCAGCGCAGGATTGGCTCGGTGACGCTGACAGCCTGCGCAGCGCGAGCGAACAAGCGCGGGGCTTTGCCACACGACATCAGGGGGCCACGCAGCGGCTGCTGGATGCGCTGCAGCCGTGTTTGGGCTGACGACCGACGCCGGAACTTACTTGGACAGCAGGGTGTTGACGGCGGCCAGATCGCCCTCGGCCAGGGTGCCGCTGGCCTGCTTGAGGCGCAGACCACCCACCAGCACCTCGTACCGCGCCTTGGCCAGGTCGCGCTTGGTCTGGAACAGCTGGCTCTGGGCGTTGAGCACATCGATGTTGATGCGCACCCCCACCTTGTAACCCAGCTGGGTGGCGTCCAGCGCGCTTTGCGTCGAGGCCTCGGCCGTTTCCAGGGCCTTGACCTGGCCTTGGCCCGACACCACGCCGAAATAGGCGGTACGCACCGCTTGTGCAACGCTGTTGCGGGCGCCAGCCAGATCGACCCGGGCCTTTTCTTCGAGGGCCAGGGTCTCCTTCACGCGGTTTTGCAAGGAATTGCCGTTGTACAGCGGGTAGGTCAGCGCAATGCCCACCTGGGCCTGCTGGGTCCAATTGCTCACTGTACTGCTGGTGTTGCCCATGTCATTTCGGACCAGGCCGTAGCTGCCGGTCAGATCGACCGTGGGTTTTTCAGCGCTGCGGGCGCGGCTGGTTTCAAGCTTGGCAACGTCCAGCGCCGTGCTGAGCAGGCTCAGGTTCGGATGGTGCTGCTCGGCGCGCTTGACCCATTCTTCGGGATTGGCCGGGCTGACTGCAGGCAGGGCCAAGGGCACGGCCACAGGTTTGGGGTTCAGATTCGACTTGCCCACCGCCTGGTCCAGGGCCAGGCCCCTGACGCGAAGGTCGTTCTCAGCGGCGATTTGTTGTGCCGTGACCAGATCGTGCCGGGCCTGGGCTTCGCGGGTGTCGGTGATGGTCGCTGTTCCGACCTCAAAATTGCGTTTGGCCGCAGCAAGTTGCTCGGCAGCGGCTTTTTTCTGGGCCAGCACGAAATTCAGGCTGTCCCGGGCAGCCAGCAC
>JBDKJB010000269.1:0-3781 GCA_039796835.1 Pseudomonadota bacterium
TGGGGCCCATCGTGGCAATGCTTTTCTGCAGGCGGTGAATCTCGTCGATGACCGCATTGCGCCCGGCACGCACGCGGTCGATCTCAGCGTCGACCTGGGCGGAGGTGATGAAATAGTGCGCCACGTCCACGCGGCTGCTGGCCACCAGCACGGCCCGCCCGATGGCGATGCCGCGCGAGACCGCCAGCCCGTGGACGGAAAACGTCACGCGCCTTCCCCGAACTTGTCGCTGATGAGCGCCAGAATGGCGTCCATGGCGTCCTGTTCGCGCTCGCCATGGGTTTCCACCTCGATGGCCGTGCCCACCCCGGCAGCGAGCATCATCACGCCCATGATGCTCTTGGCATTGACACGCCGCTCACCCCTGATGGCCCAGACTTCACAGGGAAAGCTGCCGGCCAGCTTGGTGAGTTTGGCTGAGGCTCGGGCATGCAGGCCGAGTTGGTTGCTGATGGTGATGGCCTGTCGGATCATGTCGGGACAGAAGAAGAGGTGGGCAGCGGTGTGCATTCAAGCACACCCTGGATGCCGCCTTCACGGACACGCTGAAGCAGGGCATCCAGACCCTGGCCGCTGCAATAGGTGCCGGCACGCAGCAGCATGGGGACATTGGCCCCGGCCAGTACGCGGCACCGGGGCTGCGACACAGAAGCGGCCAGCTGGTTGGCCACGTTGCAGGGCGTGGCGCCCACCACGTCAGCCACGATCAGCACTTCATCGGCCTGCAGGCTCTTCAGGGCTGCTTGCGCCTGCGCCAGCGTCTGCGCTGGCGGCGCATCTGCCCGCACATCAACCGCCACCAGAAGCGGGGCGCAATCCTGCAGGGCGTGCAGCACGGTGGACCGCAGGGCGCTGGCCAGCGGTGCATGGGCCATGATGAGGATGCCGGTGCTCATGGCGGCTGATTATCCCTGCCCGACCCCAGGAAATGCAGGTACGACCCGATGCAGCAGACCAGGAACACGGCCATGGCCCCACGGAAGGCGTCCACCTCAGTGGCCCCCAGGGCCCGGAAGCCGTCGATCAGCAGGCCGATGCCCCATTGCACACTGAAAATCCCGGCAAACAGCACCAGATTGAAGGCTGACAGTGCCCGCCCTGCCACCGCAGGTGGAAAAGCCATGCCTACTGCGGGCTGCGACAGGCTGACAAAGCTGCAGGCCATGCAGTACAAGGCCAGCAGGATTTCAATGTGCCAGCGCCAGCTGTCCCCCACCAGCACCAACAGGCCCAGGCACGCAAAACTCAGGGGCTGACCCCACGCGATCAGGGTGTTGGCATGCAGGCCACGCTGCGCCAAGCGCGGGTTCAGCAGGCCCCACAACCAGAAGGTGAAGAGCATGCACACGTTGATCCAGAAGAAGCCTTGGGCGGCCTCGTCTGGCGTGTAGCGGGACACGCGCGTCATCCAGGGCACCACCCACAGGGTCTGCACGGCCAGCAAACCGCCGTAGCAGAAGAAGCCAATGGGCGTCATGCGGCGGAAGTAAGGATGCGCCCACACCTCGCGGTAGCTGGCCCAGAATGGTCCCTGCGGGCCTTCCCCCGTGACCCCCGCTGCGCGGGGGGCCTGCCAGGCCACCATCGCCATGGCCAGCATCAGCAGCAGCGCCAGGCCAAGGAACAGCGCCCGCCAGCCCACCGCCGGCATCAGCCACTGCACGGGCAGGGTAGACGCCACCATACCCAGCGAACCGGTCATCAGCATCCAGGAGTTGGCTCGCAACTGCGCAGGGCCATCGAACCAGCGCCGAAACGCCGTGAGCGGTGCCATCAGACAGGCGCTGACCCCCACACCGCACAGCATGCGCGCCAGCAGCAGGCCGGTGAAGCTCTGCGCCTGCCAAAACGCCACGCAGCCCAGCACGGCGATGGCGAGGAAGCTGCAGAGCACACGCCGCGGGCCATAGCGGTCCAGCCAGGCCCCCAGAGGCAACTGGGTCATCGAGAAGCCCAGGAAGTAGCCACCCGCCAGCAGCCCCAGATCCCGGGCTTGCAAATTGAACTCTGCTGTCAGCGTGGGGGACAGCGTGGCGGTGATGGTGCGGATGAGTGCTGACAGGAAATATGCGCTGGCAAACGCCAGAAACACCTGCACCGCCCGCCGGGGCGTCAGCAGCGCGGCAGGTTCAACGACCGTCATGGTGCCACCACCTTGAGGCCACCAAAGAAGCTCTCGTGAACTTCCTGCAAGGTGCGAGCGCTAACTTGCGGCGGGCTGTAGACCGCAGCGTGGTACAGATGCGGACTAACCGCCCACCACGCGGCCTGGATCGCGAGTGCGCCGCCGCCAGGATGCTGCCCGGTGGCGCTGAGCAACTGGACCGACCCCACAACGCCCGCCACCTTCAACCCTGCCTCCACCGGCACACTGGCCTTCACGTTCTGGAACGCAGCCAACCGCCAGTGGGCGAGTGCGGCCGTGGCCCGGGTGGTGTCTGGGACCCGCGCCTCTACCAAGGCATAGGTGGCACCGTCCACCGTGCAGCTGAGCTGGGCCATCCGCACGCTGGTGCCTGCCAGCTCAACCACCCGTTCGGACGCTTCTGCCTTGCAAGGCAGCAGACCACTGAAACCCCCCGATGGCAGGCGCACCTCCCGCCAGTTCAAGGCGGGGCTGCAAGCCATCAGCGCCCCCAGAAGTACCCCTGCAATCCCTCGGCGCGCAGCCCAGCGCCCGAGGTCTTCAAGGAAAAAAGCTGATTTTCCCGACAAATGGTATGCAGTCTTAGCTATCTATCTAATAGCACCAAACACTTTTTGCAGAACCGCACTGCCGGTTCCCACCGGGTCTCGGCGAATCTCCCTTTCTTTCTCGCCGATCATCAGGTAGAGGCCATCCAGCGCTTTGCCCGTGACGTACTGCTGGATGTTGGACTCTTCGGGCTTGAGCAAGCCCATGCCCGCTGCTTTGCCTGCCACGTCGTTGTACTGGGCCAAAAGACCGACCCGCTCGGTAGCCTGGGTCACCACGGGCAGAAAGCGGCCCTGCAAAGGCGCGCGCGTCTTTTCGGCAAAGAATTGTGTGACTGAATTGTCGCCGCCGCTCAGGATGTTCTTGGCGTCCTGCACACTGATGCCTTTGACGGCGTTGACCAGCAGGTCTTTGGCCTGCGGGACGGCTGCCTCAGCCGCCCGGTTGATGGAGGTGATGATCTCATCCACCCGCCCACCCTGTCCCAGGGTGCGCAGCAACCCGGCTGCCTGTTCCAGAAATGGGGGCAGCGGAATGCGAACTTTTGGGTTGCCCAGGAATCCATCCA
The DNA here is from genome assembly GCA_039796835.1 of Pseudomonadota bacterium. GTDB lineage: Bacteria > Pseudomonadota > Gammaproteobacteria > Burkholderiales > Burkholderiaceae_C > JBDKJB01. Next base: position 3,264 of record JBDKJB010000269.1, read on the forward strand.
GCTTGCCCAGCACATCGACAGCCGACACAGCACCTTTTTCAAGCGCCAGTTTGAGGCCCCGGCCGGCTTCGGCGTTGGTGAGGTCAGCCAGCGACAACGCACGCGCAGGAGCGTGCATGAAAGCCCCTCCGACCCATACCGCTGCGGAGGGCAGAAGCAACGCAGCCCGACTAAAATTGCGACGATCCATGATGAGCTCCCTTGTCAATCAAAAGCCAGCACCAACACGCCGACTGTATCTTGTCGCGGCCACAGGTGTTGCCGTGCTGGCTTTGGCCGCCAGCCTGACCGGTTGCAGCAACACCGCTGCGCCGCAGAGCAGCTTTGTGCTGCTGGACGGCAGCCGCAGGACCACAGCAGACCTGCAGGGCAAAGTCACCTTGGTGAATTTCTGGGCCACCAGCTGCACAACTTGCGTGGCCGAGATGCCCAAAATCATCGCCACCTACGACAAATACAAAGCCCGGGGCTACGACACGCTCGCCGTCGCCATGAGCTACGACCCGCCCGCCTATGTG
>JBDKJB010000270.1:0-3780 GCA_039796835.1 Pseudomonadota bacterium
TGAAGAACGGCACCTTGGCTTCACCGGCGATGCCCTTGGCCAGCAGGGTCTTGCCGGTGCCAGGCGGGCCGACGAGCAGCAGGCCACGCGGAATGCGCCCGCCGAGCTTCTGGAATTTCTGGGGGTCTTTCAGGAAATCGACGACCTCCTTGACCTCTTCCTTGGCTTCGTCGCAGCCGGCCACGTCAGCGAACGTGACCTGGTTGTTGTTCTCGTCGAGCATGCGTGCCTTGGACTTGCCGAAGCTGAACGCGCCGCCGCGCCCACCGCCCTGCATCTGGCGCATGAAGTAGATCCAGACGCCGATCAGCAGCAGCATGGGGCCCCAGCTGACCAGCAGGGACGTCCACAAGGGAGTTTCCTCGCGGGGCTTGACATCAAATTTGACACCGTTGGCAATCAAATCGCCCACCAGGCCGCGGTCCAGGTAGGTGGCGGTGACGCGGATCTTGCGGTCTTCGGTGGTCAGGGCAACGATTTCAGTGCCACCGGCACCCTCCTGGATGATGGCGCTCTTGATGCGCTTGCCACGCACTTCGTCCAGAAAGTCCGAATACGCCACCTGGGTGGCGCCGACCGTATTGCGAGAGTCAAACTGCTTGAAGACCGTGAACAGCACCAAGGCGATCACGAGCCAGACGGCGAATTTGGAAAACCACTGTTGGTTGTTGTTCAAACCAGACTCCTGTTGGACGCAGCCAGAAACGGCGTGGCGTCAGCCCTAACGCTGCAAGGCCTAATTGCACCCAATTTTAGGGATTTCAAGCTGGTCAGGCCGCCAAAAACCCCTGAAAACACAGAACATTACGCTTCTGGCGCAGGCTTGAGCCCCATTCCGACCAAAAAGGTCTCGGACGAGCGATCACGCGAAGCTTTGGGTTTGTGCACCTTCACCGTCTTGAAAGCGGCGCGAAACTGCTTCACCAGACCGTCGTAGCCCGGCCCATGGAACACCTTGGCCACCAGCGAGCCCTGGGGCAGCATGTGCTCCTGGGCAAACGCAATGGCCAGCTCAATCAACACCTCGACCCGGGCGGCGTCGGTGTCGGCAATGCCGCTGAGGTTGGGGGCCATGTCGGACACCACCAGATCGGCCTTGCGCCCGTTCAAACTGGCCAGCAGCCGCTGCAGAACGGACTCTTCACGGAAATCGCCCAGCAGAAAGGTCACACCATCGACCGGCTCCATGGGCAACAGGTCCAGCGCAATCACACGCGCCCCCCCTTCCTGCCCCAGGAGCCCCAGCCTTCGCCGCAGGTACTGGCTCCAGGCGCCCGGTGTGCTGCCCAGGTCCACCACCAGCTGGCCGGGTTTAACCAGGTGGAACACCTCGTCAATTTCTTTCAGCTTGTAAGCAGCCCGGGCGCGGTAACCCTCTTTTTGCGCCAGTTTGACCCACGGGTCGTTCACGTGGTCGTTGAGCCACGATTTGTTGACTTTGGCGCTTTTGGTCTGGATCTTCATGCTGGGCCGGATAATACGGGCATGGCCTCTCTCACCTTGACTCCCTTGCAGCGCCGCGAACAGCGCGCTGCCGCCCACCACCTGGATCCGGTCGTCATGATCGGAAACGACGGCCTCACGGCGGCCGTCAAAAAAGAGGTGGACGCGACGCTCAGCGCCCATGGTCTCATCAAGATCCGCGTGCTGGCCGGTGAGCGCACCGAGCGCGACGCCATGCTGGCCGAGCTGTGCGACAGCCTGGGCGCCGCCGCCGTGCAGCACATCGGCAAGCTGCTGGTGCTGTGGCGCCCGCTGCCCAAGAAGGAACGTGTGGTGGATGAAGACCGCATGCCCGGGCCGCGCGACGTGAAGGTGCTGAAGTACAGCAGCCGGGGCGGCCAACGCCCCGAAGTGACCACCCTGCGCGTGCTGGGCAACCAGCGCCTGACGGCGGGTGGCAGCATCAAGCGCGCCAAACCCAAAATGACCAGTGTCAAAAAGCGCCAGAATTCCAAATAGTTGATTATTGAAACTATTCAGCTACCTTTTAAATAGCTGGATAGTGTTTATGATCAACGGAAATTTCCTTCATTGAATGATTAAATTGTGGCACTCAAAGATATTTGACTGACACAATCTCATAGTGCTTCAGGCCGCCTGGGGCCTGCACCTCCACGCTGTCGCCCTCTTCCTTGCCGATCAGCGCCCGCGCAATAGGCGAGCCGATGTTGATCAGGCCGAGCTTCAGGTCGGCTTCGTCTTCGCCCACGATCTGGTAGGCCACGGTTTTGCCGCTGTCCTCGTCTTCGAGCTCGACCGTGCTGCCAAACACGACCTTGCCCCCCGCATTCAGACCCGCCGGATCGATGATCTGCGCTGCCGATAGCTTGCCTTCAATCTCCTGGATTCGGCCTTCGATGAAGCCCTGACGGTCCTTGGCGGAGTCGTACTCTGCGTTTTCGCTGATGTCGCCCTGCGCGCGCGCCTCGGCAATCGCCTGGATGATGGCCGGGCGGTCCTTGGTCTTGAGCTGCTGCAGTTCGGCCTTGAGTTTTTCGGCGCCGCGTTTGGTGATGGGTAGGGTGGCCATGGTCAAAAAAAAGAAAAGCCACGGACAGGCGTGGCACTTTCGCGATTTTAACGCGCCACACCCAGTCGCGAATGCATCTCCTGCACGCTGATCACCCCCAGGCGGTCGGCGTATTTCATGCCTTCGGCAGCGGCTTCGGCCCCCGCGATGGTGGTGATGGTCGTCACACGGCCCAAGAGCGCCGAAGTGCGGATGTGGCGCGAATCGCTGATGGCATTGCGGCGCTGCTCGACCGTGTTGATGACCAGGGAGATGTCGTCGTTCTTGATCATGTCCACGATGTTCGGGCGACCTTCGGTGTACTTGTTCACCACTCGGCAGGGGATACCGGCCGCTTCAATCGAAGCTGCCGTGCCACGCGTCGCGATCAGGTCAAAGCCCATCGCGGCCAGTTCACGCGCCACTGCCACCGCGCGCGGCTTGTCGCTCTGCTTGACCGAAATGAAGGCCAGCCCCGATTGCGGCAGGTGGGTGCCCGCACCCAACTGCGACTTCACGAAGGCCTGACCGAAGGTGTAACCCACGCCCATGACCTCGCCGGTGGATTTCATCTCGGGCCCGAGGATGGTGTCCACACCCGGAAATTTGACAAAGGGGAACACCGCCTCTTTCACGCTGAAATACGGCGGGGTCACCTCACGCGTCATGCCCTGGTCAGCCAGACTGCGGCCGGCCATGCAGCGGGCCGCCACCTTGGCGAGCTGGATACCGGTGGCCTTGCTCACAAAGGGCACCGTGCGGCTGGCGCGTGGGTTGACCTCCAGCACGTAGATGACATCCTGGCCGTCCTGCTGCTGGATGGCGAACTGCACGTTCATCAGGCCCACCACATTCAGCGCCGCGGCCATGGCGCGGGTCTGGCGCCTGATTTCCTCCACCGTGGTCTGGCTCAGACTGTAGGGCGGCAGCGAACAGGCCGAATCGCCACTGTGCACACCCGCCTGCTCGATGTGTTCCATCACGCCACCGATGAGGGTGGCTCCTGTGGCGTCGCGGATGCAATCGACGTCGCATTCGATCGCGTCGTTCAGGAAGCGGTCCAGCAGCACGGGCGAATCGTTGCTGACCTTGACCGCCTCGCGCATGTAGCGCTCCAGGTCGCGCTGTTCGTGCACGATTTCCATTGCGCGACCACCCAGCACATAGCTCGGGCGCACCACCAGCGGGTAGCCCAGGGCAGCGGCCTTTTCCAGCGCTTCGGCCTCGGTGCGTGCAGTGGCGTTGGGTGGTTGGCGCAGTTTCAATTC
>JBDKJB010000271.1:0-3755 GCA_039796835.1 Pseudomonadota bacterium
GTGCGTCCCCCGCTGCCGGACCTGGTGTTGGTGGCCTTGCCGCCCTACTGCCGGGTGGACGGGGACATCGATCCGCGCACCGGCTCGGATGGCAAGCCGTATGCCATTGGCTTCACCATTGCACTGCCTGATCGCTGGAACGGACGTTTCTTGTTCCAGGGTGGTGGGGGCACCAATGGCGTGATCCGGCCGCCGCTGGGCCCGCAGGCGACGGCCGAAACGCCCGCACTGGCAAGGGGGTTTGCGGTCATTTCCACCGACAGCGGGCACAAGGGCGCGGCATTCGACGTGTCGTTCATGCGCGACCAGGAGGCGGCCATCAACTTCGCCAGCGAGTCGGTCGGCAAGGTCACCCGCGCCGCCAAAGCCATCGTGGCACGCTATTATGGTCAACCGGTCAAGCGTTCATATTTCGTGGGCTGCTCCACAGGAGGCCGCGAAGGCATGCTGGCTGCCACACGCCATGCGACCGAATTCGACGGCGTGGTGGCCGGGGCGCCGGCCATGCGCACCGGGCATTCCAACTTGGGTCTGGCCTGGGCCAATGTGGCGTTCAACGAAATCGCTCCGCGTGACAGCGCCGGCCAGCCAGACCCCACCCGGGTGTTCTCGGCAGCCGACAAAAAACTGGTGACCAACGCGATTCTCGAAGCCTGCGATGCGAAGGATGGGCTGAAGGACGGCATGATCATGGATCTGAAGGCGTGCCAGTTCGACCCTGCGTTGCTGACCTGCAAGGGGGAGAAAACAGACGCATGCCTGTCCACCGGACAGGTCACCGCCATGAAGAAGGCCTTTGCCGGGCCCAAAAACTCCCGGGGCACCCAGGTGTACCCGCCTTTCCCCTGGGACAGCGGCATTGCGGCCGAGGGGGTGTCGATCCCCGGCATTCTGGTCACAGGGGCCAAGAGTCCAGTGGCGCCGGCCACGCGGGTGAGCATCAACGTCGACCAGATGCAGGATGCGCTTGCGGCCGACGGCGTGCGGCACCTCAGCGATACCGCCTACTGGACCAACCTGTCCACGTTTTTCAGCCGCGGCAGCAAATTGATCTTTTTCCACGGTTGGGGTGACCCGTGGTTCTCTGCACTCGACACCGTGGATTACTACGAGCGCATGGCACAGGCCTCGGGCGGCATGGACAAGGTACGTGCGCAGTCCAGCCGACTCTTTGCCGTACCCGGCATGGGGCACTGCTCCAGCGGCAAGACGCTGGACCGCTTTGACCTGCTCGGAGCGGTGGTTGATTGGGTCGAGCATGGCAAGGCCCCAGACGCCGTGATAGCGACGGGCCCCGCGTTTCCGGGGCGCAGTCGGCCCCTGTGTGCATGGCCGCAGTACGCCCATTACAAGGGACAAGGCAACCCGGAAGACGCCAGCAACTTTGAGTGCCGGTGAGCCAGCAGGGCCTGGCTTTCTGGCGCCTGCGGGCACGCCCCAGGACGTCGTGGCCAAGCTCAATCAGGCCATCAACGAAGCGTTCAAACTCGACGATGTGCGGACCCGACTGACCGGGGCCGGTATCGATCTGCAAAGCGGCACGCCCGAGCGATTTGCCGACGTGATCCGCAGTGAAGTGGACAAATGGGGGCGGGTCGTCAAGGAGGCCGGGATTCAGCCGGAGTGAAGTCTGCCCTGGCGAGCATCTCGTGGCTGGAGGACAGGGGTATTCCCGGTGTCGAGCAATTTGACGTGCGCTGTGGAGCTTTGCAAGCTGTGCGGCGGTTCCGAGCCGTATTGATGGGCTAAGTCCTTGATTTGTCAGTCGCGAATGGCGCAGAGTATGGGATCGGCCCGAATCTTGCTGCGTTGTGTGGGTTCAATCCACTGAAGGAATCTCCATGCTGCTCCGTTTCATTCGAACCACACTGGCCACAGCGTCCTTAGCCGCTGCACTGGCGTTGCCGATGGCCGCGCAGGCTGGGCCGTATTCAAGCATTTATGTGTTTGGTGACAGCTTGTCGGACACGGGGAATTTGGCACTGACCAGTCCAGGAGGCGTGCTTCCCCAGTTCGGTGGCTTTCAGGGGCCTTATTACAGCGGGCCGTTCCAGCAGCTCTCTAACGGCCCGGTGTGGGTGAACCATCTGGCTGCCGGCTTGGGTTTGCCAGCGACCCAGGCGCTGCCCTTCTTGGTGGGCGGCAACAACTACGCCTTTGCTGGGGCACGCACAGATGCATCTTTCAGCGTACCGCAATTCATCCCACCGGGTATGCACTTGCAGCTGGGTATGTGGAACTTTGGTGGTGCAGCGTTTGGTCTCTCACCTACCCCAGCTCATGCGGTCGCAGACCCTGCTGCTCTGTATGTGGTGATCGGGGGTGGCAACGACATGCGGGACGCGCGATCAGCACCTGGAGCGACTCAAGCCTCCATTGATGTTGCGGCAGACATAGCAGTGGCCAACCTTGCGTACACGGTGGGTGCTTTGGCCAATTTGGGTGCCAAAAACGTCCTGATTTCCACTTTGCCGGATCTCGGCATGACCCCAGAGGCTATCGGTGAGGGGCTGGTTACCCTGTCCAGTGCTGCGAGTGCAGCCTTCAACGCTCGCGTCGCTCAAATCTTGGCCCTCGAGGGAGTCTTCGCTGGCTTGGATGTGGATTTGATGGACATGGCTGGTGCATTGCAACCGGTTGTGGCAGACCCAGACTCTTTCGGAATTACCAACACTACATTGCCATGCGCAGGGTTCATTGGTTCAGCGGGCACTGCCTGCTCTGAATCCATCTTTTCCGACATCCTGCACCCCAGTGCACGGATGCATGAGCTGATTGCCCAGGAAGCGCTCGAAGCCCTGGGCATACCCGAGCCAGAGTCACTGGCCCTGGTTGCTTTGGCTCTGCTGGCCGTGGTTGCCACGACGCGTCGACGCGCCTGAGCTTCATGGTTTGCGCCGATGGAGTGGGCAGGGTGGGTGCTTCATAATCGGCGCGTTTTCAACCCTTGGAGTCACCCCATGAAAAAACGCAATCTGATCCAGGCCATGGCGGCCGCCCCTTTGCTGGCGGCGACCGGCGCAACCTGGGCGCAGCAGGCCCCCTTCAAGATCGGCTTCCTGGCTCCCATGACCGGCCCTTTTGCCTCCACGGGCTGGCAGATGGAGCAGGGCGCGCGCCTGTACATGGCCCGTCACGGCACCACCATCGCCGGGCGCAAGATCGAGTTCATCGTCAAGGATGACACGGGCACCCCGGATGTGACCAAGCGACTGGCGCAAGAGCTGGTGGTCAATGACAAGGTCGATGTTCTGGCTGGTTTCGGCTTGACGCCTTTGGCTCTGGCCACGGCGCCGATTGCCACCCAGTCCAAGACCCCGATGGTCAACATGCTGGCCGCCACGGCATCGGTGATCGATTCCTCGCCCTACATGGTGCGCGTCTCGATGACCTTGCCCCAGATCACTTTACCCATAGCAGATTGGGCGTCGAAGAATGGCATCAAATCAGCCGTCACGCTGGTGACCGACTACGGCCCGGGCCATGATGCTGAACGCACCTTTGTCAACCGCTTCATCTTCAACGGTGGCAAGGTGATGGATTCGCTGCGTGTGCCGCTGCGCAGCCCCGACTTTGCGCCCTTTCTTCAGAAGGTGCGCGACCTCAAGCCGGACGCACTCTTCGTGTTTGTGCCTTCGGGGGTGGGCACGGGTGTGATGAACCAGTTCCGTGAGCGTGGATTGGCCCAGGCAGGCATCAAGCTGATCGGCACCGGTGACGTGGTGGACGATGACATCGTCAACAAGATGGGGGAC
>JBDKJB010000272.1:0-3726 GCA_039796835.1 Pseudomonadota bacterium
AGCGTCCCTTGCATCTTGTGGCGGTACCACTCATGGAAATGCTGCATGCCGTCTTCCATCGGGCTTTGATACGGCCCGACCTCGTTGTCGCCGCGCTGCATCAGGGCTTTGCGGCCGGCATCCATGCGCAGGGCGATTTCATCGTCTTCGACGCAGGTTTCCATGTAGGCGGCACGCTGCGCCTCGACAAATTCGCGCTCGAAGGCGGCGATTTCCTCGGGGTAGTAGAACTCCACCATGTTCATGGTTTTCTGCGGACCCATGGGATGCAAGGTGCTGACGGTGAGCACATGCGGATACCACTCGACCATCACATGGGGGTAATAGGTCAGCCAGACCGCGCCATGCTGGGGAACTTCGCCGCCACGGTACTTCATCAACACTTCCTGCCAGCGCTGGTACACCGGGGAACCGGCGTCCAGCCCGGTGCCCGCTTTGCCCAGGCGTGGGGCTGCGCCGACCGTCTGAACCGAAAACTCGGGTCCGAACTGCCATTGCAGACTGTCGCAGGTGACAAATCCGCCGAGGCCAGGGTGAAAAGGGCCGACGTGATAGTCCTCCAGGTAGACCTCGATGAAGGTTTTCCAGTTGTAATTGCACTCGTGCATTTCGACGTGGTCGAGCGCAAAGCCGTCAAACTGCAGCAGGTGGCGCTGCGGGTTGGTTTCGAGCGCAGCCAGTGCGGCGCGGGTGTCGAGCCCGCCGTGCTGTTCAAACAGCAGGCCGTTCCATTCCTGCAACGGGTAGTTGTGCAGGCTCAGGCAAGGGTCCTGCGCAAAGTGCGGAGCGCCCAGCAGCGTGCCTGCAGGGGCCTGGCCATTGGCGGCGTAAGTCCACCGGTGCAGGGGGCAAACGATGTTGCCGGCAGCCTGCGACGGTAGCCGGCCGCGGCCTTGCAGGATCAAGGCCTGGCGATGGCGGCAGACGTTGCTGATCAGCTCCACCCCGCGTGGGGTGTGCACCAGCGCCCGTCCGCCGGATTCCTGGGGCAGGGCATAGAAATCGCCAGGCTCAGGCACGCTCAAGCTGTGGCCCACATAGCGTGGGCCGTTTTTGAACAGGGTGGCCATCTCGCGGGCGTACAGGGCCTCGTCGAAATAGCTGGAAACCGGAAGTTGGCTTTTGGCCTGCTGGAATGGAAGACTTAAATCAGACATGAGACCTGACCAAGCCCTCCCCGATGAAGGGGCAGGGAAGTAGGGTGGCAATCGAGTGTCGGGACCGCAACGATTGTATCTCTTGGGGGGAGGCGTGCCGTTAGAATGAACGGTTTCGTTTACCCTTCACGACCTGCATGCCCAAGGCCGCTTCCAGCGTCAAACCTGCACAGATTCCGGCCAGCTACGAAGCGGCCGAACAAGAGCTGGCGCTGATTGTGGCCCGGCTTGAATCGGGCGAACTTGCGCTGGCCGATTTGCAGACGGCCCATGCGCGTGGTACGGAGCTGCTGGCCTATTGCAGCAGTCAGCTCAAGGCTGTGGAAGACCAGATCAAAGTGTTCGACCCCCCGAATGTGCGTCCATGGACACCCGAGTAAGCTTCGATTTCGCCGCCTGGAGCGGGCAGCGCCTGCAAACCGTGGAAGATGGGCTGTCGCGCTGGGTGACGGCCGAAGCGCCGTCCGGCCTGGAACATGGAGCGCCTGCGGCTCTGGTGGACGCCATGCGCTACGCTGTCTTGGACGGCGGCAAGCGCCTGCGTCCCCTGTTGGTCCTGGCCGCCTGCGAGGCCGTGCAAGGCCATGAAGCAGCCGCGCTGCGGGCTGCCTGCGCGGTGGAGCTCATCCACGCCTACTCGCTCGTGCACGACGACATGCCGTGCATGGACAACGATGTCCTGCGCCGCGGCAAGCCCACGGTGCATGTACGTTTTGGCGAGGCTCAAGCCCTGCTGGCCGGCGACGCCCTGCAGGCCCTGGCGTTTGAATTGCTTACCCCAGACGATGCCACGATCCCCAGCGCGCTCCAGGCCCGGCACTGCCGCTTGCTGGCCCAGGCGGCGGGCAGCGCAGGCATGGCGGGGGGGCAGGCCATCGACCTGGCCAGCGTCGGCAAGACCTTGACCGAAGCCCAGCTGCGCGAAATGCATCGGCTGAAAACGGGCGCCCTGTTGCACGGCAGCGTGATGATGGGCGCGGCCTGCGGCGACTGTCCCGGTTCAGCCTGGACGGCGCTCAGCCGCTATGGTGAAGCCATGGGGGTGGCCTTCCAGGTGGTGGACGACATCCTCGACGTGACGGCGGACTCTGCCACCCTGGGCAAGACGGCCGGCAAGGATGCCCATCAGGACAAACCCACCTATGTGTCGGTGCTGGGGCTGGAACGCTCCAGGGCCTATGCCGACGAACTGCTGGACGTGGCCCTGCACGCCCTGGACGACAGCGGCCTGGAAGCCCTGCAGGTGCACAGCACCGCGGCCTTGAAGGCCCTGGCGCGGCTCGTTGTGGACCGACAGGCCTGAAGAACCACCGGAGACATTCTGGACATGCCCAAAAAACCTGCTGCCGATGTGCACGCCAGTCCCACCGCCGAGGGTGCGACGCTCAAGCCCTGGCCCCTGCTGGAGAGCATCCAGTCACCGGCTGACCTGCGCAAGCTGGCACGCCCGCAGTTGCAACAACTGGCCGATGAACTGCGCAGCTACGTGCTGGATTCGGTGTCGAAGACGGGGGGACACCTGAGCTCCAACCTGGGCACGGTGGAACTGACGGTGGCCTTGCATTACGTGTACAACACACCGGACGACCGTCTGGTGTGGGATGTGGGCCACCAGACTTATCCGCACAAGATACTCACCGGGCGGCGCGACCGCATGTCAGGTCTGCGCCAATTGGGCGGCATCAGCGGTTTTCCCCAGCGGGCGGAAAGCGAGTACGACGCCTTTGGCACCGCCCATTCGAGCACATCCATCTCTGCAGCCTTGGGCATGGCTCTGGGCGCCAAGCTGCGCGGCGAAGACCGTCGCAGCGTGGCCATCATTGGGGATGGTGCCATGACGGCCGGCATGGCATTCGAAGCGCTCAACAACGCCGGTGTGTCCGATTGCAACCTGCTGGTCATCCTGAATGACAACGACATGAGCATCAGCCCGCCCGTTGGCGCGCTCAACCGGTATCTGGCCCAGTTGCTGTCCGGGCAGTTCTATGCGGCTGCCAAAAACGTCGGCAAGACCGTGCTCAAGGGTGCCCCGCCGCTGTTTGAGCTGGCCAAACGTCTGGAAGAGCAGGCCAAGGGCCTGGTGGTACCTGCCACGCTGTTTGAGAAATTTGGCTTCAACTACATCGGCCCGATCGACGGGCACGACCTGGACTCACTGATCCCCACGCTGGAAAACATCAAACATCTGGAAGGCCGCCAGTTCCTGCATGTGGTGACACGCAAAGGGCAGGGCTACAAGCGGGCCGAGGCTGACCCGGTGGCGTACCACGGCCCAGGCAAATTTGACCCGAACGTGGGTTTGCTCAAACCGGTCGTTCCCCCCAAGGCTACCTTCACCCAGGTGTTCGGGCAGTGGCTGTGTGACATGGCTGCTCAAGACAAGCGCCTGGTGGGCATCACGCCGGCCATGCGCGAAGGCTCCGGTCTGGTTGAATTTGAGCAGCGCTTCCCCGAACGCTACTTTGACGTGGGCATCGCCGAGCAGCATGCAGTCACATTTGCCGCGGGCCTGGCCTGCGAAGGGCTCAAGCCCGTGGTGGCCATTTACTCGACCTTCCTACAGCGGGCT
>JBDKJB010000273.1:0-3723 GCA_039796835.1 Pseudomonadota bacterium
CCCGCCCCGCCGGAGCTGAAGTTCACGCCACGCCCCTTGCCGGCGGCAATGAGCTCCCCCATCGACGCCAGGCCCCTGCTGGCCGACGTGCCCAGCAACAGGCCGTTTGACGAGATGATCACCAAGGGCTTGAGGTCCCCCTTCTTGTTGCCCAGCTTGAAGGGCATGTTGGGGAAGATGTGCGGGTTGACCGTGAAGGCGGTGTCGATGCCCAAGAACACCGTGGCACCGTCACCGGCAGCCTTGGCGACTTCGGTCGCACCGATGTTGCCGCCCGCACCAGGCTTGTTCTCGACGATCACCCCCTGCCCGCTCTGCCGTTGCAGGGCTTCGGCCACCGCACGGGCAATGATGTCCGAGGGACCACCCGGCGGAAAGTTGTTGACGATGCGGACGGGCTTGGACGGCCAGGCGGCCTGTGCCACAGCCATCGGCGACAAGGCCGTCAAGCTGGCGAGCCCCACACCGGCTGCCATCAGAACACGACGTAACATGAGTTGCTCCAGTCAAAAAAGAATCAGTCCAGCGCGATGCCCGTGGCCTTGATCGGCCGTTCCCAGCGGGCGTGGTCGGCTCGCTGGATGGCGGCAAGTTCCCTCGAACTGGTCGCGGTGACGTCATAGCCCAGCTTGTCCAGTTTGTCTGCCACCTCCTTGCGGCGCAATCCAGCCATCACTGCCTTTTCCAGACGGGCTGACACATCCGTCGGCAAGCCGGCAGGCGCATACATGGCAAACCAGACTGAAGATTCCATGTTCACCCCCTGCTCCTTGAGCGTGGGTACTTCAGGAATCAGGGTGTCCCGCTTGTCGCCGGCAACTGCAATGATTTTGACCTTGCCATCGCGATGCAACTGCAAGGTCTCGGACACAACGTCGAACTTGTACTGAATGTGCCCTCCCAGCAGGGCGGTGTTGGCCGGCGCCCCGCCCTGGAACGGCACATGGTTGAGCGGCACACCTGTGGCCTGTTCCATCATCACACCCAGAAAATGCGGCACCGTGCCAGCCCCCGGGGTGCCGTAATTGCCGAGCTTGGGATCGGCTTTGACCTTGGCCAGCATCTCCCGCACGCTGCCCACAGCTGCAGAAGGGCCTGCCACCACGCCGAACTGCGACACCGCCAGTTGCGAGACCGGCGTGAAGTCCTTGAAGGCATCGTAGTCCAGCTTCTTGTAGCTGTGTGGAAAAATCACCATCGGCCCCATGGGCAGCACCACCACCGTCTGGCCGTCAGGCTTGGCATTCTTCACCTGCATCAAGGCAATGCGACCGCCGGCACCGGGCTTGTTGTCCACCACCACGCTTGAGAAATCGTCGCGCACGGCATCCCCCACGATGCGCGCCAGAACGTCCACCGATCCCCCGGGCGGGAAGCCCACCAGGATCTTCAATGGCGGTTTGGCTTGAGCATGAGCCTGTCCGATGCACGCCCATACAAGCACTACCCAGGCCATCCGCCTCGTGATCGCACGCCCGCGTTGTTGCATGTCCATGGTTTGGCTCCTCAAGTGTGATATCCCGAAAATGTACCGGCTGCATCGACAATGGATGAGATCCATCGTGACCCGGGAATACCCTTGATTCACACGCCCGACACCACCCTGCCTGCGGCGCTTCATCGCGCTCGACGCCGAAGCGCTTAGACCGGAGTGGTCTTCGTTCAGGCGACCAACCGGGCGAACAAGCCCGCGGCGTTACGCCCGACAATGCGTTCGAATGTGTCGACACCGAACCCATGGCTGCGCAGGCCCGACAGGGTGCGCCCCATCATGCCCGGTGCAAACGGGAAATCACTGCCAAACAGGACCTGGGTGTCGGGCACGAAGGCCGTCAGGGCGGCCAGCGCCGGAGCATTGGCCGACAGCGCCGTGTCGTAGAACTGGCGTTGCAGCAACGCCAGCGCTCCGCTGGGGACCCGGGTCGCAAAATCGTCCTGCATTTCCAGCCGGGCAATCCGGTGCGCCAGGTAGGGCAAGGCCCCACCGGCATGCGAAAAGATGAAGCGCAGCCGACTGCAGCGCTCCAGCACCCCACCGTACAGCAGGCTGGTGGCAGCGCGCGTGGTGTCGAGCGGAAATTCGAGCGTCGACACCGGAATGTCACCCAGGAGCGGACGGCAGGCGTCAGACGCGTTCGGATGCACGAACACCACCGCGCCCTGCCGGTTCAACTCGTCAAACACTTCGGCAAAGCGGGCCTCGCCCGGGTACTGGTTGCCATAGCTGCTGAAGATGCCGAAACCGTCGCAGCCCAGGCTGCGCGCGTGCTCGATCTCGCGCAGGCAAGCGTCCACATCGGGCAGCGGCAAGGTCGCAAACATGCCAAAGCGCCGCGGATGGGCCGCCACCAGTTCGGCCATGTGGTCGTTGCAGCGCCGCGCCAGCGCGGCTGTCTTGATGGCGTCGCCAAACCACAACCCCGGCGCGGACACCGACAACACCGCCGCAGCGACACCATGGGCGTCCATTTCTGCGATGGAGCCAGCGGCCGTCCAGTCCAGCGCCACACGCGAGCGCTTGGGCGCCTGGCTGGTGATGGCGTTACGGCCCACAGCCTCGATGTAGAAGTCCGGCAGCAGGTGGTGGTGAACGTCGATGATGGTCATGGTGCGTGGCCCTTTTGGATTCACTCGCGTTCGATCCGGGCGCGCTGCACCACGGCCTCCCATTTGCTGCGTTCTTCACGGACAAAAGACTCGAACGCCGCTGTGGTGCTGCCCAGCTCGTAAGTGCCCAGACTGCGCAGGCGGGCGGCCACGTCCGGTCTGGCCAGCACGGTGTTGATGTCGCGGTTCACCCGGTCCACCACCGACTTCGGGGTGCCCGTCGGCGCCAGGAACGCCAGCCAGCCCTGCATCACCAGATCGACGCCGGACTCCCGCAGCGTCGGGATGGCCTCGAAGCCTGGCAGACGGCTGGCGCTGCTGACGGCAATCGACCGCAGACGTCCGCCGGCAGCCACATGGGGTGCCATGGGCGGGATGGCGTCGATGTAGACCTGGGTCTGGCCGCCCACCGTGTCTTGCGCAGCCTGCTGGCTGCCGCGATAGGGCACGTTTTGCCACCCCAACTGCGTCAATTGATTCAAGGTCTCGCCCACCAGATGCGGAATGTTCTTGGCACCGGACGTGGCAAAGGACACCTTGCCCGGATGGGCCTTGCCATAGGCCACCAGCTCCTTCAGGTCCCGGGCGGGCACATCGGGGTGGACGGCCACCATCATGGGGTTCACGCCCACTCTGATGACGGGCGTGAAGTCCTTGTCCGGGTCAAAACCGGGTGCCTTGAACAGAAACTGGTTCATCACCACCGGCGTGGCATGCGCAAACCACAGGGTGTAGCCATCCGGGGCGGCGCGCGCCGCCGCCTGCGCCCCCAGGTTGCCGCCTGCTCCGACGCGGTTGTCCACCACCACGCCCTGCCCCCAGATCACCGCCAGCTGCTCGCCGATCAGGCGCGCCACGATGTCCGGGGCGCTGCCTGCCGCAGAGCCCACCACCACCTTGACGGGGCGTTCAGGCCAGCCCTGAGCCTGGGCGAAGTGAGTGGTTGCGAAGGTCACCAGGCCCAGACCCCAACCGATGAGGTGCCTGGCAAGAGCATGTGAAGGGTGCATGAATGGACTCCGGTTGAATGCGACGACCCAAGCTTAGGAGCCTGTTCATCTGTTAATAAGCCGAATTGATTGATACTTGATATCTGTCTTATGGATATCAAAAACA
>JBDKJB010000274.1:0-3720 GCA_039796835.1 Pseudomonadota bacterium
GTCCACACCTGCCTTGACCAACGCTTCCACGCGCTCTTCGGTACCAGCACCCACGCCCACGGCGGCGCCCACGCGCAGGCTGCCGGCGGCGTCTCGGGCGGCGTTGGGGAAGTTCAGCTGCTTGGTGATGTCCTTGACGGTGATCAGGCCCTTGAGCTCGAAGGCGTCGTTGATGACGAGGAGCCGCTCAAGCTTGTGCTTGTTCAGCAGGGCTTTGGCCTGCTGGGGCGTGGTGCCTTCAGGAACGGTGATGAGTTTGTCCCGTGGCGTCATGATCTGGTGCACGGGGATGTCATACCGTGTTTCAAAACGTAAATCCCTTCCGGTGACGATGCCCACCACCTTGCCGGCGTCGCACACCGGGAAGCCGCTCACGCCGAGCTGGTCGGACAGGTCGATGACCTGGCGCACGGTGTGTTGCGGGGTGATGACCACCGGGTCGCGCAGCACGCCGGACTCATACCGTTTGACCTTGGCAACCTGGGCGGCCTGCTCGCGGGCGGTGAGGTTCTTGTGGATGATGCCCATGCCGCCCTCCTGGGCGATGGCGATGGCCAGGCGCGCTTCGGTGACCGTGTCCATGGCGGCCGACACCAGGGGCAGGTTCAGGGCAATGTGGCGGGAAAAGGGGGTGGAAAGCGAGGTGTCCTTGGGCAGGACCTGAGAGTACGCTGGCACCAGCAACACGTCGTCGAAGGTGAGCGCTTTGCCTAGCAGGCGCATGGGTGAGGCTCCAAAAGATGGATTGTAGAGGGGCGCAGCGCTAAACTCGCCCCATCATGACCCTGCCTTCCTTCAAATCTGCCCTTCCGTTGTGCTGTGCCTTGCTGCTGTGCAGCGCCCTGAGCGCGCAGGCACAGTGGCAGTGGCTGGACAAGGACGGTCGCAAGGTGTTCAGTGATCGCGCGCCCCCGGCGGAGATTCCCGACAAGGCCATCCTCAAGCGCCCCGGCCGCGCGCCTGCCGCTGCTGCTGGCGAGGCTCAGGGTTTTGAAACCAAAGCAGCGCCGGCACCTCAGCTGGCGGCGTCCCGTCCGGCGCCGCCGACCGAACTGGAGCTCAAGCGCAAGCAGGCCGCCGACCAGGAGGTCGCCAAGCGCAAGGCCGAAGAAGACCGCAACGCCAAAGCCCTCGAAGCCTCGTGTGACCGCGCCAAGCTGGGCTTGCGCACGCTGCAGTCGGGCGTGCGGATGGCACGCACCAATGAAAAAGGCGAACGGGAAGTGCTGGACGACACCGCACGCAATTCCGAGGCGGCGCGCTTGCAGTCGGTGGTTGATTCAGACTGCAAGGCGGGCTGACCGGCGGGCCGGTCAATACCCTGGTTTGGCTCCAGGCCGGCGCTGTGCAAACAGGCCGGCCTTTTTGCTGCCCTGCTTCTGAAACCGCTCGCGCCGCGCCACCATCGGGTCCACCTGAAGCGGGCGATACAGCTCCACCCGATCGCCCTCATGCAACACGGTGGACAGCGGCAGACGTCGGCCCCAGACCCCCGTGTGCAATGGCCTGGCAGCGTCTTGCAGTGCAAATGCCCGGGCCTCCGGGCAGGCATCCAGCGCATCCCCCAGGGTGGCGCCTGCCGGCAGCTGCAATGGCCGCTCCTGCACCTGGCGCTTCGCAGGTGACCAGGCGACAGTCACCGTCATGGTTGCAGCCTGGTCAGGCAGGGCCATATACGTGCTCGGCCCGCTTCACAAAAGCGTCCACCAGGCTGCCCGCCACCTTGTCGAACACGGGGCCGACCACGGCCTCCAGGGCCTTGCTGCTGAATCCATACTGCATGGTGTAGGCAATCTTGCAGGCACGCTGGCCACCGTCACCCACCGGATGGAACAACCACAGCCCGGTCAGCCTGGAAAACGGTCCTTCGACCAGCTCGATGTGAATGGACTTGCCAGCCTCGTGCACATTGCGGGTGGTGAATCGCTGGTGCACCGCGCCCATGGACAGGCCCAGTTCGGCCCGCATGCCCTGAGCAGACTCCTCCAGCACCGTGGCGTGGTCGCACCAGGGCAAGAACTGGGGATAGGCAGCCACGTCCGCCACCAGATCGAACATCTCCTGGGGGCTGTACCAAATGAGGACGTTTTTTTCGAGCGTTTTCATACAATGCAGGGCGCGGCGGATTTTAGTGACACGCTCTGCACACCATGGCCAAAGCCCCCCAACCGACCCAGCCGCCCACCAAAGCCCCAGCCAAGGCCAGCCAGTCTGCCGCTGCACAGCCTGCGCGCATTGCAGACAACAAAAAGGCCGCCTTCAATTACTTTTTTGAAGAGCGCTTTGAAGCCGGCATGGTGCTGGAAGGCTGGGAGGTGAAGTCCCTGCGTGAAGGCAAAGTGCAGCTGACCGACGGATATGTGGTCATCCGCAACGGGGAGATGTTCATCATCGGGCTGCAGATCAACCCCCTTGGGACCGCCAGTACCCACATCAGCCCCGACAAACAGCGCACCCGCAAGCTGTTGCTGCACAAGGCGGAGATCAAACGACTGATGGGCAAAGTCGAGCAAAAGGGCTACACCCTGGTGCCGATCAACCTGCACTGGAAAGCCGGCAAGGTCAAATGCGACATTGCGTTGGCCAAAGGCAAGGCCGAGCACGACAAGCGCGACACCGTGAAAGACCGCGAAGGCAAGCGCGAGGTGGAGCGGGCCCTGAAGGTCCACCACCGCTGAGGCTGGCTACCCGCGTCCGGACCCGTTGGCGCGCAAACCCAGCAGCTCGTTGGCGACCAGCGCGGCAATCACGGCGGCCCCGCCCACCAGCACCTGCCGGGTGGGCACTTCACCGGCTCCCACCCAGGCCAGCAGGATGCCGAAGATCACTTCCAGCAGGGCCAGCAGGGAGATCTCGGGTGCCGCCAGATGCCGGCTGCAGATGACCGCCAGGATGCAAGGGATGGCCAGTTGGGTCAGGCCCAGCACAGCCAGCAGGCTGATGTCCCACGCATCCGCGCGCATGGGCCAGGCAAACGGCAGGGTGATCAACGCCGACAACAAGCCCCCCACCATCACCGCTGGTACCAGGTCGACGTCGTCGCCCCGAGCATGGGCCCGCTGGGTGATGGTCCAGTTGACCGCGGCACTGATGGGCACACCGAAGGCCAGCGCAATGCCCAGCAGGCTGTCGGTTCTGGCTGAAGGGCCTGGCGCGCCCGCAGGCTCCCAGAACATCCAGGCCATGGCAGCGCCCGCCACCACAATGGCGCCCCAGGTGCGTGGCGGCAGGCGATGGCCAATCGTGGCCCAGGCCAGCAGCGCGGTGAGGAGCGGTCCCACCGACATGGTGACGAGCACCGTCGCCACGGTGGTGGTGGTGAGTGCCATCATGAAAAAGGTGAACATGCCGCACCAGCACAGCGCTGACAGCCAGAAGGTCTTGTGCGCCCGTCTGAGCTGCGCAAAGCCAGCCGGGCCCTTGACAGCCAGCCAGATCAGGCCGATCGACACACAGGCAAACAGGCTGCGCCAGAACGTGACCTCAAAGCTCTTGGCCGCATGCAGGTGGCGCGTGACCATGCCGGCGGTGGACCACATCAGCGTGATCAGCACCATCAGCAGCACGGCGCGGCGGTGGTTCAGCTCCACGCTCAAGCCTCGCGGGATGCACGCTTGCGTTCGTGTTCCTTCAGCCAACGCTTGCGCAGGCGGATGCTCTTGGGCGTGATCTCGACGAGCTCGTCGTCTTCGATGAACTCCACGCCGTATTCGAGCGTGC
>JBDKJB010000275.1:0-3717 GCA_039796835.1 Pseudomonadota bacterium
CTTCGCAGACATGTCGATGTCGTAAGGTGACCAGGGCGTCCAGACATACGACAAGGCGGCGGCGGCCAACAGCAGCAGGCTGAGGCTTGCCCCCCAGGTGAAATTGTGCTGCCGGGCGGCCCGTGACCAAAAACCGGGCGCAGCGGAAGGCCGCGTGGGGCTCATATGTCTGCCGCCTTCACGCGGGGGTCGATCACTGCGTAGAGCACATCGACCACAAAATTCACCACCACCACCATGGCCGCCAGCAGCATCACGCAGTTGCGCACCACGATCAGATCGCGGTTGGCGATGGCCTGAAAGATCAGACGACCCAAACCGGGCAGGTAAAACACGTTTTCCACCACGATGGTGCCAGCCAGCAGTTCTGCGAACTGCAAGCCCATGACCGTGACCACCGGGATCAGCGCGTTGCGCAGGACATGCTTCCAGACCACCGCCCGATGCGACAGGCCCTTGGCCCGGGCGGTGCGCACAAAGTCTTCGCGCAACACCTCCAGAACCGCCGAACGGGTGATCCGCGTCAGGATGGCCGACAGCACAACGCTGAGGGACAAGGCGGGCAGAAAAAGCGCCTGGACACCGTTCCAGAATCCTTCGTTCCAGCCTTCAAAGCCGCCCGCGGCAAACCACTGCAGATGCACTGAAAACAGCAGAATGAGCAGGATGGCAAACCAGAAGTTGGGGATGGCGATGCCCACCTGGGTGAGGCCCATCAGCCCCACATCCCCCAATTTGTTGTGATGGGTGGCGGCATAAACGCCCGCAGACAGCGCGATGAGCGAGGTGAAAAACATGGCCATCAGCGCCAAGGGGAGGGTCAGCGCCAGGCGTTCCAGGATCAGTTCGGCCACCGGCGTGCTGTAGGCGATGCTGTCGCCCAGGTTGCCCGTGAGCATGCCCGTTGCCCAGGCCAGATAGCGTTCAGACGGTGGCAGATGGATGCCGAGCTTGGCTTCGAGCGTCTGGACGGCTTCCGGTGCGGCATCCGGCCCCATCATGATCTGGGCGGCGTTGCCGGGCAGGATTTCCAGCACCAGGAACACCACGATGGAAGCGCCCACGAGGGTGGCCACCAGGGTGGCAAGACGCTTGAGGATGAACAGGCCCACGTGAGACGGCAGATGATGGTTCCCAGGGTGCCATTATGGCCATCCGAGACCCAGTCGCCGGCACAGATAATTCAGCCATGGCCTTGATGATCACCGACGCCTGCATCAATTGCGATGTCTGCGAGCCCGAATGCCCCAACGAGGCGATTTACATGGGGTCGGAGATCTACGAGATTGATCCCGGCAAATGCACCGAATGTGTGGGGCATTTCGACGAACCCCAATGTGTTCAGGTGTGCCCGGTGGACTGCATCCCGGTGAATCCAGGGCATGTGGAAACCCGGGAACTGCTCTGGGTCAAATATCGGCGCCTGACCGCTGGCGCACAGCCTGACGCATCAGATAGCCGGCCATGACTTGCTCGGCCACCTACCCTTTGTCGGTGCTGGTCTTGTTCGCTTTCTTGGCCTTGGCTTTTTGAGAGGCTTTGCTGCCCGGCACCACGGCCGTGAAGTGCTCGGGTTTTTTCTTTTTTTCCTTTTTCAAGACCGGTGTTTCCTTGGGCTTGGACTCGGGTGGTGTCGGCTGGGCGTTGATGACATTCGGATTCGAGTTGCGCTGCAGGTCACGCTTTTCCTGTTCCAGGCGCTGCTTTTCCATTTCATTCGCTTGTTTTAAGGAATTTTGCGCAAATCCCGTCGATTGATATAGAGATATAGCTATCAAAAAAATACTGATATGAATGTATTTTTGCCCTGAATTTTTCATATGAATCTTTCTGAACGGATCAATCAATGGCTGGTCTGGAACCCTTGATCGGCGGCGGCATGACCGCGTCAGCCGCCTGCAGTTGGGGCGATCGGGGCGGTTTGGGGCGCTCGGGCTTGGTGGTGTGGACACGTTTCATGGCCTCGTCCATCTGGCCTGCCGCGAGCTGGGCGTGGGCCAGGAGTGCGCGGTCCAGGGCCTGGGAGATGGCGATCTTGTGGTCCAGCGAGGGCTTTTTGAGCACCCAGCTGGCCACTTCGGCCTTGTTGCCAGGGTGGCCGATACCGACTCGCAGCCGCCAGTAGTCGCCACTGCCCAGCTGGTCGTAAATGTCCCGCAAGCCGTTGTGCGTGCCGCGGTTGCTGCCGAATTTGAGCTTCACTTCACCGGGAGGCAGGTCAAGTTCGTCGTAGGCGACCAGGATTTCTTCGGGCTTGATCTTGAAAAACCGGGCCAGTGACGCCACCGATCGCCCACTGGCGTTCATAAAGGTTTGTGGCTTGAGGAGCCACACCTGCTGGCCCTGGACGGTGGTGCGGGCGAATTCGCCTTGGTGCCCCTTGTCCATGGCCAGAGGGGCGTTCCAGAGGCGTGCTAGGCCGTCGACAAACCAGAACCCGGCGTTGTGTCGCGTGTCCTGGTAAGTGGGGCCGGGGTTGCCCAGGCCGACGAACAGTTTGATCATGGGCCGCAATTATGTGTTGGCAGGGTTCGGTTCATGCCAAAAGAAAACGGCCAGCGGTGCAAGCCCGCTGACCGCTTGTTGCGACAGGCGCGATTTACTTCTTGGCGGCCGGGGCTTTGGCAGCAGGCGCGGCCTTGGCGGCGGCAGCCTTGGGGTCGGCCTTCGCACCTTTGGCGTCGGCTGCCGGGGCTGCTTCGGCAGCAGCAGGCTCAGCGTCTGCGCCACCGACGGCCACCACAGAGACCACCACCGGGTTCTTCTTGCCGTGCGTCACGGCGGTCACGCCAGTGGGCAGCTTGATGTCGTCCAGGTGCAGGGACACGCCCTTCTTCAGGCCAGAGAGGTCCACGGCGATGAATTCAGGCAGGTTGGCCGGCAGGCATTTGATGTCCAGTTCGGTCATCACGTGGTTGGCAATGCAGCCGTCGAACTTGATGGCCTGCGAGTCGGCTTCACCCGTGAAGTGGAAGGGCACCTTCATGTGCAGCGTGGTGTTGGCATCCACGCGCTGAAAGTCGATGTGCTGCACCATGGGCTTGTAGGGGTGCATCTGCACGTCACGCAGCAGCACCTGGCCAGATTTACCGGACAGCTCCATCTCGAGGATGGACGAGTGGAAGGCTTCCTTTTTCAGGGCATGCCACAGCGCGTTGTGATCCAGTTCGATGAGCTGCGGCTCACCGGTGCCGCCGTAGACGATACCGGGCGTGCGGCCCGTGATGCGCAGACGGCGGCTCGCACCCGTACCCTGCTTGGCGCGCTCAAAAGCGACGAATTTCATGTTCAACTCCTGATAGGAGCCGACCGCGACCAGTCTGGCTCCGGTTTCAAAAAAGACCCCATCGCCAGGTGCCCCGAGAGGCGGCAGGCAGCGGGGCCAGCGTGCTGTTTGCAGCGCCGGGACAGGCTCAGAGGAGCTTGTCCTGGTCTGAAAACAAACTCATCACCGACTCGCCCTTGGCAATGCGCTGGATCGTTTCGGCGATCAGCGGGGCCACGGAGAGCTGGCGAATGTTGGGGCAACCCTGCGCAGCTTTGCTCAGGGGGATGGTGTCGGTCACGACGACTTCGTCGAGCGCCTTGCCATTGGAGAGACGCTCGATGGCGGGGCCGGAAAACACCGGGTGCGTGCAGTACGCGTAGACCTTCTTGGCGCCGCGCTCCTTGAGCACCTCGGCGGCCTTCACCAGGGTGCCGGCGGTGTCGATCATG
>JBDKJB010000276.1:0-3711 GCA_039796835.1 Pseudomonadota bacterium
CAACCAGGGTGCCGCCACCAGGGCAGGCAGGCCCAGAGTCAGGGTGCGGCGTGGGTGGAGTGAATGGGTGGTCATGCTGGTCAGACCCCCTGCGCGACAAAAAGTTTGATGCCTTTGAGCAACATTTCCACCGCAACGGCCACCAGGATCAGGCCCATGAGCCGCTCGACAGCCACCACGAAGCGGTCTCCCAGCACCCGCTGGATGCGCTCGGCCATCACCAGCACCACCGCGCACAGGGCCATGGCCACAGTGAGCGCTGCCACCCACTCCCAGCGCCGCTCGGGTGCCTGCGATACCAGCAGCAGCACCGTGGCCAGGGCCGAGGGGCCGGCCAGCGCGGGCACCGCCAGCGGCACGATCAACGGCTCCGCCACCGGTCCTTGCGCCTCTGGCATCTCGGCGGCCGCCGCGGGGGGTGGAAACACCATGCGCAGCGCAATCAGGAACAGGATCACTCCACCCGCAATCTGCAGCGACAAGGCGCTGAGGTTCATGACGCGCAGGAAGCTTTCACCCACGAACATGAAGGCCAGCAGCAGCACAAAGGCGATCAGCACCTCACGCAGGATCACGCGCGGACGCCGCCCGGGGGCCACCCCTCGCAAGGAATTGGCAAAGATCGGGATGTTGCCGAACGGATCGGTGATGAGCACCAGCAGCACCGTGGCAGACACAAACGTATAGTTCATGCACCCATGCTACCGCCCCCGACGATGAACCGCTACGCCCGCTACCAGACCCTGCGCATCACCCGCCGCGGCCCCGCCGACAGTGTGCTCGACATCCAGATGCGGGCCGACGGCCCCGGAGGCAACGGCAAGCTGCCTACGTCGGGCCATGCCGGTCATTGGGAGCTGAGCGAGATCTGGCGTGACGTGGGCGCCGACGACAGCGTGAAGGCGGCAGTGCTGCGCGGCGACGGCATGGGCTTCAGCGGAGGCGGCGACCTGGCCCTGGTGCAGGACATGGCCGACGACTTCGAGGTGCGCAGCCGGGTGTGGAAAGAGGCGCGTGACCTGGTCTACAACGTCATCAACTGCGACAAACCGATCGTCAGCGCCATGCACGGCCCGGCGGTGGGTGCCGGCCTGGTGGCCGGGCTGCTGGCCGACATTTCCATTGCCACCAAGACTGCGCGCATCGTGGACGGCCACACCCGCCTGGGCGTGGCGGCGGGCGACCATGCCGCCATCGTCTGGCCCCTGCTGTGCAGCATGGCCAAGGCCAAATACCACCTGCTGCTGTGCGAGCCCGTGAGCGGTGCCGAGGCGGAGCGCATCGGCCTCGTGTCTCTGGCGGTGGACGACGCCGAGTTGCTGCCCAAGGCCTATGAGGTGGCCGACCGCCTGGCCAGTGCCAGCCAGAGCGCGATCCGCTGGACGAAGTACTCGCTGAACAACTGGCTGCGTCAGGCCGGGCCCGCGTTCGACACCAGCCTGGCGCTGGAATTCATGGGTTTTGCCGGGCCGGATGTGCGCGAAGGCGTGGCCTCGCTGCAGGCCAAACGGCCGCCCCGCTTCACGCCCTGAAGGGCCGCCGCCTAAAATCGGGCCATGCCAGCCCTGCACCTGACCCTGCAACACCTGCGCCAGGCCCGGGGCCTGGTCCGTCTGGTGCTGCTGTGGTTTGCACTGTCTCTGGGGGCAGCCATGGCATCGCCCTGGGTCAGCCCACAGGGCATGCAGCTGGTGTGCTCAGCCAGTGGCGGCATGAAGCTGCTGCAAACCCAGGCCGACGGCGCGGTGACCGAGGTATCAGGCTCCAGCGCCATGGACTGCCCGCTGTGCAGCAGCCTGGCCCCGCCGCAACCGCCGACCGCCGACCTGCCGGAGCCGGCCCAGCCCCTGGGTCACATGGCGCAAGCCATCCCGGCCGCGCGCCTGGCCACACTCACACGTGCGCCCCTGCCCGCTCGCGGGCCGCCCCCGCTCAACTGAAGCCATCTTGCGGCGGCTGCACACAGACATCAATCTGGGTGCGCCACCTGTTTGCAGATCTTCAGCGCCCGTGACACGGGGGTTGTGCCATTCAAAATGGGTGATTCATGCTCAAAAACGCTATTTATTTGATAACTTACTTTGCTTTATTTTTGTCGGGAAATTCTGCTTTTTCTCATGTAGTTTTACAGGAGCAAGTTGCTCTGGGCAACACCAGCTACCGCGCGGTGTTCCGCGTGGGGCATGGCTGCGACGGCCTGCCGACGACCTCGATCCGCGTGCTGCTGCCTGCCGGATTCCGGGGCGCTCAGCCCATGCCGCACCCTGGGTGGCAGGTGGACATGCAGCGGGCCGCCCTGGCCCAGCCCTACCGCAGCCACGGCAAGGACATCACCCACGATGTGGCCGAGGTGCAGTGGACCGCCAAGTCTGCAGACGACGCCCTGCCCGCCGACCAGTATGACGAGTTCGTGCTGCGCGGCACCCTGCCCGAGGTGGCGGGCACGCCAGCGGCTTTGTGGTTCAAGGTGTTGCAGAGCTGCGCGTCGGCCGACGGCGCACGCCGCAGCACCCACCACTGGGCCGAGGTGCCGACCACTGGCACGTCCACCCGGGGGCTGACCAGCCCTGCCGCACTGCTGGAGGTGCCGCCCAACGCCCCGGCGGGCGCAACCGCTGCGGTCCATCATCATTGAAATCTTTATCAATTAAAAAATCATATGAAAAATCAAAAAATTTCCGACATTTATACTCAATATTATGCTTCTCTATTTATCCTAACATTGATGATGTTTTCATCTTTTTTTAATGTATGTACCGCACAGCAGAAGGAAGATCGGGTGCACATCCAGCAAGCCTGGACCCGCGCCACCGTGCCCGGCCAGAAGGCCACCGGAGCCTTCATGACACTCACGGCCCGGGAACCGCTGCGCCTGGTGGCCGTTGCCAGCCCGGTGGCCGGTGTGGCAGAGATCCACGAAATGAAGCTGGACAACGGCGTGATGCGTATGCGTGAGGTGGCTGGCGGCCTGGCGCTGGCAGCGGGGCAAGCCCTGGAGCTCAAACCCGGCGGTTACCACATCATGCTGATGGACCTGAAAGTCGCCCTGCCCAAAGACGCCAGCGTGCCCGTGACGCTCAGCTTCAAGGATGCCAAAGGCGCGGCCAGCACGGTCGAGCTCAAGCTGCCCGTGGCGGCCAGTTCACCGTTTGCCGCGCCGACCGCAGGCCCAGCCCCCGCATCGGAGCACGGCGCGCACAAACACTGACACCGGGCTGAGCGGCCGGTGACACAGGCGGCGTTGCTGCAGTGCAACATCAACCCTGCGCCCCGGCCGGCCCCCGCGGCAGCGCATGCGGTACGTCCTGAATCGGCCGGCAGTTGCGCCGTCCGGCCTTGCAGCATATAATGGAAGGCTTTTCTGACGTTCAGGGACGTTTTCGAGACGTTTAATACATCCATGCCAACCATCAATCAACTGGTGCGCCAGGGGCGAGAGGTCGAGACGACCAAGTCCAAGAGCCCGGCCATGCAGAACTCGCCACAGCGCCGTGGCGTCTGCACGCGCGTGTACACCACCACCCCCAAGAAGCCGAACTCCGCTCTGCGCAAGGTTGCCAAGGTGCGCCTGACCAACGGCTTTGAAGTCATCTCCTACATCGGCGGCGAAGGCCACAACCTGCAAGAGCACAGCGTGGTGCTGGTGCGTGGCGGTCGTGTCAAGGACCTGCCCGGCGTGCGCTACCACATCGTGCGCGGCTCGCTCGACCT
>JBDKJB010000277.1:0-3708 GCA_039796835.1 Pseudomonadota bacterium
CAGATGGTGGTGATTCTGCTGGGGCCGCTGGTGTGGCTGGCACTGCTCTATTTCTTGAAGCATTCGGTGCAGGGCCGCCGGATCCGAGCGGCGACCCAGGACCGCGACATGCTGGACGCCCTGGGCGTCAACCCGCGCCCGCTGATGATGGGGGTGGTGGTGCTGGGCTGCGCGCTGGCCGGGCTGGGCGGGGCGCTGCAGCTGCCACGCGAACCCGCCACCCTGCAGATGGATGTGAATGTGGTGGTGGAGACTTTTGTGGTGGTGGTCATGGGGGGCCTGGGCAGCATCACGGGGGCATTCCTGGCGGCCCTGCTGATTGGCCTGGTGCATTCCTTCGGCACCGAGTTCTTTCCGCAGTCCTCCCTGGTGCTGGTGTTCCTGACCATGGGTGTGGTGTTGGCCCTGCGCCCGTACGGCCTGATGGGCGAAAAGGCGCAGTCCGCACCGCGCGAGCCTGCCCAGCGGTTTGTGCGTGGGCCGGATTCCCAGGGGGGTCTGGTGCTGATCCTGCTGGCCGTGGTGCTGGTCTGTGCGGTCGCATTCGCAGCATCGGGTTACTGGCGTTCGATCGCCACGGACGCGCTCATCCTGCTGGTGTTCGGCCTGAGTCTGCAGGTCATGATGGCTCTGGGCGGGCTGGTCAGCTTTGGCCATGCGGCTTTCTTTGCACTGGGGGCTTACGGGACAGCGCTGGCACATGTGCACTGGCAGGCGGGTGTCTGGGCTGCCATGGCCATGGGTGTGGGGTTGGCACTGGTCGTGGCGACGGTGTTCGGTGCCGCCGTGGTGCGGTCAAGCGGGGTGTATCTGGCGATGCTGTCCCTGGCGCTGGCGCAGGTGGTGTGGGCCCTGGCGTCGCAATGGGTGGGCGTGACGGGGGGAGACAACGGGTTGATTGGCCTGAATCTGGTGCGGCCCGACAGTCGTGCGGCGTTCGAGGGAGCGGTGCTGGTACTGGCGCTTGTGGGGCTTCTGGCCTTGCGGCGACTGGCTGGCTCGCCTTTTGGCATGGCCCTGCAGGCCGTGCGGGACGTCCCGCAGCGCGCGGCGGCCAGTGGACTGGCCGTGAACCGGCTCAAATACCAGGTGTTTGTGGGCAGCGCAGCCTGGGCCGGGCTGGCCGGTGGCCTGTTTGCCGCACACAAGGGGGCTGTGTTTCCGTCGGCGGCCAGTGTGGCCACGTCTGTGGATGCGCTGCTGGTGGTGCTGCTCGGCGGCGTGCACCAGCTGTGGGGGGTGTTGGCGGGCAGTGTGATGTTGACCCTGGCCAGCGCCGAACTGGGGCGCCATTTTGAGTACTGGCGTGGGCTGCTGGGGCTGCTCATCATGGGCATCATGGTCTGGAGCCCCACCGGCCTGCTGGGCCTTTGGGGTCGGTTGGGCCAGTTCAATCGTCAGAGGCCCGCATGAGCGCCACGCTGTCCGTGCGCCAGCTGGCCAAGCACTTTGATGGCGTGCAGGCACTCAAGGGGGTTGATTTTGACGTGCAAGGGGGCGAGTGCGTGGCCCTGATCGGACCCAACGGCGCCGGAAAGTCCACGTGTTTTGCCTGCATTGCCGGACAGCACGAACCCACTTCCGGCAGCATCGAATGGCAGGGCCAAGCGGTGAACCACTGGTCGCCTGCGCGTCGTCTGCAGGCGGGCATGGCTCGCACCTTTCAGGTGGCGCAGACTTTTGAAGCTCTGACGGTGCTACAAAATGTGAAGCTGATTCTGTCTGTTCCACACGGGATTTCTCCCTGCAAGTCATTGGACTCTGCTGACAGCGGCCCCGCCATGGCTCTGTTGGCCCAGGTCGGGCTGGCACAGGTTGCAGGCCAGGCCGTGGCATCGCTGCCTTACGGCATGCGCAAGCGGCTGGAGCTGGCGATGGCTTTGGGTGGGGTGGTGCGTCCCGGCCAGCTCGATGCCGCGCTGGACGGGGCCCTGCTGCTGCTTGACGAGCCGGCAGCCGGGTTGGCTGCTGCCGAGCGTTCGGAGGTGATACAACTGGTCCAGAGACTGTCGCGCCAGGGCCTGGCGGTGCTCTACACCGAGCACAACATGGACGCTGTGTTTGGCGTGGCCGACCGCGTGCTGGTGCTGATGGACGGCAAATTGGCCGCCCAGGGTCAGCCCGATGACGTGGCCCGCAATGACATGGTGTTGCGCCGCTACCTGGGTGCGGGGTTCAGGGCATGACGCAGACCGATCAGCCGCCGCCGCCGCCCGTGCTGTCGGTCACCGGGCTGGATGCCTGGTGGGGCAGCGCGCAGGCGCTGTTTGATGTGTCCCTCAGTGTGGGGCAGGGCGAACTGGTGGTGCTGCAGGGGCTGAACGGGGCCGGCAAGTCCACTTTGCTGCAGGCGCTGGCCGGCATCGGGCCGCGGGTGGCGTCCGGCATCCGCTACGACACCGGCGATGGTTTTTGGGCCGACATCAGTCTCTGGCCAGCCCATCGGCGCGCCCGCGTTGGCCTGGGCTTTGTGGCGGAAGACCGTCGCCTGTTCACCGACCTGACCGTGCTGTACAACCTGACCATTGCTGCCCGGGGGGACGTTGCGCAGGGCCTGCAGCGCGTGCTGAAGCTCTTTCCAGCGCTGGGTGGCATGCTGCAACGCCGGGCCAGCCAGATGAGTGGCGGTGAGCAACAGATGCTGGCCATCGCCCGCACCCTGATGACCCAGCCGCGACTGTTGCTGCTGGACGAGCCCTGCGAAGGCATTGCGCCGGTGCTGGTCGAAGCCATCCGTGACGCGCTCTTGCAGCTCAAGGCAGAGGGGCTGTCCATGCTGGTGGCCGAACAGAACCAGATCCTGGCGTCCCGGGCCGACCGCGTGGTGCAGTTGGTGGCGGGGACGGTGGCGGCGTGAATTCATCGGACAATGCGCCAGGACCTCGGAAACGAATCGATTGAATCGCGCATGATCATCACCAGCCTGCTCGACACGGATCTCTACAAGTTCACCATGATGCAGGTGGTGCTGCACCGGTTCCCGGGTGCGCAGGTGGAATACAAGTTCAAGTGCCGCAACACCCGCGCCGACGGCCAGCCGGTGCAGTTGGCAACGCACGTGGATGAGATCCGCGCCGAAATCCGCGCCCTGTGCCAGCTGCAGTTCACCGAACCCGAACTGGCTTACCTGCGCGCCATGCGCTTCATCAAGAGTGATTTTGTGGACTTCTTGGGCCTGTTCCGCCTGAATGAGAAGTACATCCAGGTCGAGCCCCTGCCGTCGGGCGACATCTCCATCGGCATCCAGGGGCCGTGGCTGCACACCATCCTGTTCGAGATTCCCGTGCTGGCCATCGTCAACGAGGTGTATTTCCGCCACCACCAGACGCAGGCGGAACAAGCGCAGGCCTGCCTGACCGAAGGACGCAAGCGCCTGGCGCTCAAGATCTCGCAACTGCGCGGTGACGGCCTGCGCGATCTGAAGATTGCCGATTACGGTACGCGCCGCCGCTTCTCCAAGGCCTGGCAAGCCGAGGTGCTGCGCACCCTGCAAAGTGAGCTGGGCACGGTGCAGAGCCCGGGCAGGGCAGTCGGTGAACCGGGCCAGCTGGCCGGTACCAGCAATGTGCTGCTGGCCATGCAACTGGGTCTGACGCCCCTGGGCACGATGGCGCACGAATATCTGCAGGCGGCACAGGCCTTGGGCCCCCGCCTGCGCGACAGCCAGGTGTTCGGCTTCGAGAGCTGGGCGCGCGAGTACCGTGGCGA
>JBDKJB010000278.1:0-3698 GCA_039796835.1 Pseudomonadota bacterium
TGTACATCAAGTTATTGAATACATAGCAAATATGTCTGAAAATTATTCTGATACCACACCAAAATCTTTAGAACAGGGGTGGAAGCGCGCCACCCTGGAGAAGCTTGCGTTTGCGGCACTGCAGGAGCAGAAGGCGCGCCGCCGCTGGAAAACCTTTGTCGCGCTGGCCTGGCTGGGGTTTTTTGCGGTGCTGGTCTGGATGGCCATGTCGCAAGGCAAAGCGTCCAAGGATGTGTCCAAGCCCCACACCGCCGTGGTGTCTGTCAGCGGTGAGATCGGCCCCGGCACCGAAGCCAGTGCAGACGCGGTGACCAGCGCGGTGCGCAGTGCTTTTGAGGACGAAGGCGCCAAGGCGGTCGTCCTGCTGATCAATTCCCCAGGAGGCAGCCCGGTGCAGGCCGGCATCATCAATGACGAAATTCGCCGCCTCAAGGCCAAGCACAACAAGCCGGTCTATGCCGTGGTGGAGGAGACCTGTGCCTCCGCCGCTTATTACATCGCTGTGTCGGCCGACAAGATTTTTGTCGACAAGGCCAGCATCGTCGGCAGCATCGGCGTGCTGATGGATGGCTTCGGCTTCACCGGCATCATGGACAAGCTGGGCATCGAGCGCCGCCTGATGACCGCCGGGGAGAACAAGGGCTTCCTCGATCCCTTCAGTCCCCAAACCGAAAAACAGCGCGAGCACGCGCAAGGCATGCTCAACCAGATCCACAAGCAGTTCATCGACGTGGTCAAGAAGGGCCGCGGCAGCCGACTGAAAGAGACCCCTGAAATGTTCAGCGGCCTCTTCTGGAGTGGTGAACAGGCGGTGGCGCTGGGCCTGGCAGACCAATTGGCCAACCTCGACTACGTGGCGCGCGAGGTGGTCAAGTCTGAAGAACTGATCGATTACACCCGGCACGAAAACGTAGCCGAGAAGCTGGCCAAACGCCTGGGCGCGTCGATCGGCGACGGTGCAGTACGAGCACTGCGCTGGTCATCGCAGTTGCGCTGACCGAAACGCCGAGCGCGACGGGCTCAGGCCCCGAACGCAAACACCGCGGGCGCTTTGCCAGCCAAGCTCCAGCGCCGAGCCTGCCAGTCGGCCACCGTGGCACTCTGAACGCGCTCGGTCGGCAAGCTCAGCCCGGTGCAGACGGCCAGGCGCGTGCTGCCCTTCAGCGTGGACAGCAGAGCCTGCAGCAGTGCAGGGTTGCGGTACGGTGTTTCGATGCAGATCTGTGTCTGCCCCGACCTGAGGGCCCCGGCTTCCAGCTCGCGGATGCGCTGGCTGCGCACAGCCGCATCGGTGGGCAGGTAGCCCACAAAGGCGAAATTCTGGCCGTTCAGGCCGCTGGCGGCCAGGGCCAGCAGCAGCGACACCGGTCCCACCAGCGGCACGACCTGGATGCCCAGCGCGTGCGCCGCGCGCACCACCGACGATCCAGGGTCGGCCACTGCGGGCATGCCCGCTTCGCTCACTAGGCCCAAATCATGGCCCTGCAGTGAGGGCTGCAGGAGTTGCGCCGTGTCGGGGCTGGACGACGGCAGGTGATCGCCCTTCTTGTGCACTGCGCGCGGCAGTTCCTGGAAGTGCATCTGCTGCAAAGGTACTCGCAGGGGACAGGCTTCGTCCACCCGCTTGAGGAACGCGCGCGTGGTCTTGGCGTTTTCGGTCACCCAATGGCCCAGCCGCGCCGCCGTCTGCAGCGTGCCCAGGGGCAGCACGGAGGTGATCGGGGGCAACGGCGGCTCACAGCCGAAGTCGAGCGGCGTGGGTACCAGAAACAAGGTTCCCTGTGGGGATGCCGTCACAGGGTAATCCCTGCCGCGCGGAGCATGCGGGCGGTGCGAATCAGGGGCAGACCCACCAGCGCGGTAGGGTCGTCGTTGTCGATGCGCTCCAACAGAGCAATCCCCAGACCCTCGCTCTTGGCGCTGCCCGCGCAGTCATAAGGCTGCTCGGTGCGAAGGTAATGCTCGATCTCCGCATCGCTCAGGTCGCGAAAGACGACGCGCACAGGTGCGATGTCGGTCTGTTCAAACCTCTGGCTGGCGCACACCACCGAGACCGCCGTCTGGAAGATCACGGTCTGCCCGCGCATGCGGCGCAACTGCACCGTAGCGCGCTCATGCGTGCCCGGTTTGCCCAGGGGCTCGCCGTTCAGGTCAGCCACCTGGTCGCTGCCGATCACCACCGCATCCGGATGGCTGACCGCCACGGCATGGGCCTTGGCCCGCGCCAGGCGAAGGGACAGGTCGCGCGGGCTTTCACCTGCCAGAGGGGTCTCGTCCACCTGCGGCGGGACCACTTCAAACGGCACACGCAGGCGGCTCAGCAACTCGCGGCGGTAGGCAGATGTCGAACCCAGGATCAATCGGGGGGAAGGCATGACCGCATTGTCATACACTGCCTTTCATGGCAACCCGAAAGCCCGCCTCCCCCGCATCGCCAAGCCGGCCCTCCAGGCCACCGACAACCGTCGATGTGATGGCTCTGGCTCAGTCTGGGGGGGTGCTTGAAGGCATCGATTTGCTGCAAAATTATGAGCGGGTTGTGGACGTGCTGCATCGAGAAAACTCGCTGAAAGACTCACTTTCTGTGACCTGGCGCGCCGCAGGGCGCGTCGAGCAGCCCGCAGGCGGCAAGCCGCAAGTCTGGCTCAGCCTGCACCTGCAAACCCAGGCTCCCCTGCAATGTCAGCGCTGCCTCGAGCCCTACGCGGAACCCGTCGATTTGACGCTGGACTTCCGGTTTGTGGCGACCGAACAGCAGGCCGAACAGGAGGATGAAGACAGCGAAGAAGATCTGCTGGTCCTGAGCAAGCACTTCAACCTGCGTGAGTTGGTCGAAGACGAGTTGCTCATGGCTCTGCCCATCGTTCCCCGGCATGCCCGCTGCCCGCAGGCCGTGAAGCTGTCCGCGCAGGACGACGGCTTCGACGCGGGCGCTTCGGGGCTGAAGAAAAAGCCCTTTGCCGAGCTGAAGGACTTGCTCAAGCGCCCATGAAAAAAAGCGGGGCAGACGCCCCGCTTGGGAATCGACGTGCCTGCGGTCAGCGGCTGCCGATGGGCTGTACATCGCGGCGCTCAGCGCCGGTGAACAACTGACGCGGGCGGCCGATCTTGTATTCGGGGTCACCGATCATCTCGTTGAGCTGGGCGATCCAGCCAACCGTGCGGGCCAGTGCGAAGATGCCGGTGAACAGGTTGACCGGGATGCCGATGGCGCGCTGCACGATGCCGGAATAGAAATCGACGTTGGGGTAGAGCTTGCGCGAGACGAAGTAGTCGTCTTCCAGGGCGATCTTTTCAAGCGTCTTGGCCAGCTTGAACAGCGGGTCATTGCCCAGACCGAGCTCGTTGAGCACCTCGTTGCAGGTCTCCTGCATCAGCTTGGCGCGTGGGTCGTAGTTCTTGTAGACACGGTGACCGAAGCCCATCAGCTTGACGTTGGAGTTCTTGTCTTTCACCTGCTTGATGAATTCGCCGATTTTCTCGACGCCGCCGTTCTTCTGGATGTCGCCCAGCATGTTGAGGGCCGCCTCGTTGGCGCCACCGTGCGCCGGACCCCACAAGCAGGCCACACCGGCCGCGATGGCGGCAAACGGGTTGGTGCCTGACGAACCGCACAAGCGCACGGTGGAGGTGGAGGCGTTCTGCTCGTGGTCGGCGTGCAGGATGAAGATGCGGTCCATGGCGCGTTCGAGCACCGG
>JBDKJB010000279.1:0-3688 GCA_039796835.1 Pseudomonadota bacterium
GGGCATCGGAATGCGTTGGCGGCATGATAATCTGCCTGCTATCGTTGTTGTAACTGCCGGCGATGCCATTTCGGCTTCAGAGCCATGAGAGTTGCTTTTTTTCTGTTGGTTGTGCTCATCTCTGCTCATGTTTCAGCGCAGACGCCACGCACCTATCGATGCCCCATCGGCGACAGTTATCGTTTGCAGCAGACACCCTGCGAGCCTGGGGTGAGTACGCGGATCGTCAGTGAGGGGCCAGTTGAGCCGGCTCCGCCGACCCATCAGCAGCGATTCCAGTCGTATCCCGCGCAGGGCATGCGCGCGCCGCAGGAGCATGCCAAGTACCTGCGTGGCGAATGTGCCAGCATGTATGAGGGCATCCGCACGGCGCATGCGCGTGGCGTGGCGAGCTCACTGCCAGCCCTGCAATCAGACTACCAGCGCTGTTGCGCAGATGAAGATGCCGAGGCGCATCGCCAATACAGTCGGGAGCGAAGCGATAAATACCAGGAAAAGCGGGAACAGCGGAAGGCGGAAATCGTTGCCAGCTCAGCCGAGAAGCGCCACACCGACGGCTGCGTTGCGCTGGGAGACACCATTGCCATCCGGCGCAAGCGCGAGCCGCAGATGAACGACGCCGAGCGTGCGGCGTTCAAGCAGTCCGAGGCCGCTTTCCTGCAGCGCTGCCGTTGAGCGGATCCTGCGCCTTCAAGTCAGCGCGGCCAACAATTTGGCGTGCACGTTGCCAAAGCCTCCGTTGCTCATGCACAGGATGTGGTCACCCGCCCGGGCCGCCTCTGTGACCTGAGTCACCAGTGCGCTGATATCTGAAGCCACCTGGGCACGAGCTCCCATCGGCGCCAGGGCTTCCGTGGCATCCCAGTCCAGCCCTGCGCTGTGGCAAAACGCCAGGTCAGCGCCTTCCAGACTCCAGGGCAACTGTGCCTTCATGGCCCCCAGTTTCATGGTGTTGCTGCGCGGTTCGAAAACCGCCAGGATGCGTTCGCCCGGCCGCAGGGTGGCGCGCAGCCCATCGACAGTGGTGCGGATGGCTGTGGGGTGGTGGGCAAAGTCGTCATACACCGCGATGCCTTTCACGGTGCCTCTCAATTCCATGCGGCGCTTGACGTTTTCAAAGCATGACAAAGCTTCGCAGGCTTGTGCCACGGGCACGCCCGCATGCCCTGCCGCCGCCACGGCCGCCAGTGCGTTCATTTGGTTGTGTCCGCCAGTGAGTGACCACTTCACTCGCCCTGTCGCGCTTCCGTGCTGCAGCACGGCGAAGTCGCTGGCATCCCCTTCGGCGGTGAAGTCAGCTCCTTGCCCTGAGCCGAAGCTGCGTTGCTCACTCCAGCAGCCTTGCGCCAGCACGCGCTGAAGCGAGGCTTCTGTCTGGTTGACCACCACACATCCATTGGCAGGCACCGTTCGCACAAGGTGGTGGAACTGCCGCTCAATCGCGGCCAGGTCGTCGAAGATGTCGGCGTGGTCGAACTCGAGGTTATTCAGGATCGCCGTGAGAGGCCGGTAGTGAACAAATTTGCTGCGCTTGTCGAAGAAAGCGGTGTCGTACTCGTCTGCCTCGATGACAAAACATGCGTTGGCCTGTCCACGCGCATCGCCTGGAGGCGACGCGGCACGGCGGCCAAGGCGCGCACTGATGCCGAAGTTCATGGGAACGCCACCCACCAGGAAACCAGGTTCCAGGCCCGCATGCTCAAGGATCCAGGCCAGCATCGAAGTGGTGGTGGTTTTGCCATGGGTACCGGCCACGGCCAGGACGTGGCGGCCCGGCAGGATGTGCTCTGCCAGCCACTGCGGTCCGCTGGTGTAGGGCAGGCCCTGAGCCATGATGGCTTCCATCAGCGGAAACTTCGGTGTTCCATTGGGCAGCCGCGCGCGACTGACGACGTTGCCCACCACCCAGACGTCTGCCCGCAAGGCCAGTTGGTCAGCGCCAAAGCCTTCGATCAATTCGATGCCCAGAGCGCGCAGCTGGTCGCTCATGGGGGGATAGACACCGGCATCGCAGCCCGTGACGCGGTGCCCCGCTTCGCGTGCGAGCGCCGCCAGGCCTCCCATGAAGGTGCCGCAGATGCCAAGGACATGGATGTGCATGCGTGGATTTTATGAGGCAAGAAAGCGTCAGGCCCGTGTGTTTAGGAACACAATCAGCTTCTGTATCAATAGCATTCACGGGATCGGCGTGGACAACGGAGCTGGCGTTGGACGGGTTATTGCCCACCATGGCTTGGTGGACCAGATGGTGTGGCAGGTATCGGGTTATGTACTATATAAATAGTAGCTGACTATTGAATTGGGATACGAAAAATATGCTGATATTTCATAAATTTTCCGCGCAAGCATGAATATTGAGGAAATTGCCCAAACGGCGGCCCGCTTGATCGTGGAAGAGGGGCTCGAATATGGCTCGGCCAAACGTCGTGCGGTGCTTGCCCTGGGGCTGCCACACCGCTGTGCGCTGCCGAGCAATGAACGGGTCGAGGATGCGGTGCGCGAACACATCGCGTTTTTTTGCAAAGAAGAGCAGGCAGCCGAACTGTTGGCGTTGCGGCGGCATGCGGCTCAGTGGATGCAGCGCCTGGCAGCCTACCGACCCCTTTTGGGGGGCGCGGTCTGGCGTGGCACGGCCACCCGGTGGAGCGACATTTATCTGCAGTTGTTTTGCGATGACTGCAAATTGCTGGAAATGGATTTGATCGAGCGCAAGGTGACTTATCAAGTGAGCCGGGTCACCGGTTTCAAGGGTGACCTGGTGGACGCTCTGAGCCTGCACAGCCGCTGTGCTGGCTTGGATGAAGAGATCGGCGTGCATTTGATGGTGTATGGGCCTGAAGAGATGCGTGGTGCGCTTTTGCCAGACACACGCGGCCGCTCCCAGCGCGGAGACCTGAGCGCGTTGAACGCTTTGCTAACTGAACCTTCGCCCCGCCCCTGATTGGGTGCCACAATGCGTGCATGAACCCCGCGCCTGTGCTCGCCACTGCAGCCCGTCGCAGCATGCTCTGGGCGGGTGTCGGCGCTCTGGCCGCTGCTGCGGGCTTGGGGTTGTGGTGGAAGACGCAGCCACTTGCCGATCAGGCCGCTCAAGCGTTCTGGCGTCTGAAGCTGCCCACGCCATCTGGCTCGGAATTGTCGATGTTGAGCCTGCGGGGTCAGCTGCTGGTGGTTAACTTCTGGGCAACCTGGTGCCCGCCTTGCGTGGAGGAACTGCCGTTACTGGATCGCTTCTATCTGCAAAACTCACCAAAAGGGATCCAAGTGATCGGAATTGCGGCTGACAAGCTGGAGGCTGTGAATGGATTTCTGGGGCGATCCCCACTGCATTTTCCCGTGGCTCTGGCGGGCTTCGCGGGCATTCAGACCAGCAAGGAGATGGGCAACCTGACGGGTGGATTGCCGTTCACGCTTGTGTTTGGCAGGGATGGCGCTATCATCCAGCGCCGCTTGGGGCCGGTGCAGGCAGAGGATCTGGATGCTTGGACGGAGTGGGCTCGAAGTAGATAAATTTCCGTAAAATAGTGACTTTTAGAAGCAACTAAAAGCAAGTTGGAGACAACATGGATTTACGCAAACTCAAAACCCTGATTGATCTGGTCTCGGATTCCAATGTGTCGGAACTCGAAATCACCGAAGCCGAAGGCAAGGTCCGTATCGTCAAGGGCGGTGGCGCCGTGGTACAGGG
>JBDKJB010000280.1:0-3684 GCA_039796835.1 Pseudomonadota bacterium
TGCAAAGCCAACCACCTCCAGATGGAAGGGCAGGCGCCGCCCTTGGGCGTGCAGGGCCTTGATGCAGGCCATGGGCACAAAAATGCCCAGACGCCCATCGTACTTGCCGCCGTTGCGCACCGTGTCGTAATGGCTGCCGGTGAGCAGCGTCCGGGCTTCAGGATGGCTGGATTTGTAAATCCCCACCACATTGCCCACGGCGTCTTCACCCACCTCGTCGAAACCACATTCGCGCATGCGGGCTTGAATGTCTGCGTTGCATGCACGGTGTGCAGCTGTGAGGTAGGTGACCGTGAGTTGCCCCTGCTCCGCAAAGCCTGGATCGCTGTGCTGCGCAAGGTTTTCGTGCCAGTCCCACACCTCGCTGCCCAAAGCGGGGGACTCGCCAAACTTATCTGCAAGGCGGATCTCAACAATGCGATGGATGTTGCGCAGGCATTCCGCCAGCTCAAAGGCGGCGGAGCCCTGCAACCGCCTTTCAAAGGTGTTGATGATCTGCTGGCGACTCAGCCCCATCCCCCGCGGTCCGCGCACCGCCAGGATGAATGGCCAGCCAAACTTGGCGTTGTAGTCGGCGTTGAGTTGCTGGATGCGGGCAAACTCTGCAGGCGTGCAATGTGTGAGGCCGGCTTTGGACTGCTCATCGGTGGACTCCACCGTCAATGTGTTGCTGACCATGGCCTTGCCCGCCAGCTCGGGGTGAGCACGGATCAGGGCGATCTGTCTGTCCTGGCCTGCGCGGTCCAACACCTGTGTCATCACATGCTTGAGGTGCGCGAGCGACCTGAATGGGCGTTCAGCCAGAGCGGCCTCGGCAATCCATGGTGAATGCTCATACAGGCCATCGAGCAGACGTGCAGCATCCTGCAGGGTCGCGGCGTTGAGCTGAGGCAGGGTGACAGACATGGCGGGTGTGTTCATGCGACAGGGTGCGTGGCACGCCAGTGCCGTGCGATGTCGATGCGACGAGCCACCCACACCTGGTCGTGGTGGCCGATGTGGTCGAGAAATTTCTGTAGAGATCGCATGCGTCCGGGGCGGCCGAGCAGGCGGCAATGCAGCCCCACATTCAGCATCTTGGGGCGGTCCAGGCCAGCGGGGTCGCCCTCAGCGTACAGCACGTCAAAAGCGTCTTTCAAATAGGTAAAAAAATCATCGCCCTGTGCAAAACCCTGGGCAGACGAGAAGCGCATGTCGTTGCTGTCCAGGGTGTAAGGAACGATGAGCTGCTGCACCATGCTGCCATCGGTCTTTTGCACGGCCTGCCAATAGGGCAAGTCGTCAGCGTAGCTGTCGCTGTCGTACTCAAAGCCACCAAAGTCGGCCACCAGCCGATGCGTGTGGGGGCTGTCCCGACCGGTATACCAGCCCAGCGGACGTTCGCCAGTCATCTCGGTGATGACACGCATGGCCAGTGCCATGTGCTCGCGTTCAAGATCTTCTTCAAGATTCTGGTAACTGATCCAGCGCCAGCCGTGGCAGGCAATCTCATGGCCCAATGTTTTGAAAGCAGCAGTCAGTTCCGGGTGACGCTGCAACGCCATCCCCACCCCGAAGATGGTCAATGGCAGGCCGCGCTGCTCAAATTCACGCAAGATGCGCCACACGCCTGCACGAGAACCATATTCGTAGATGGTCTCCATGCTCTGGTGGCGGGTGGCAAAGCTGGCGGGGTTGAACATTTCGCTCAAAAAGACCTCGGACCCTGCGTCGCCGTGCAGGACGGAGTTTTCGCCGCCTTCTTCGTAGTTGAGCACAAACTGCACGGCAATGCGTGCGCCACCGGGCCAGCGCGCGTGGGGCACGTCACGACCATAGCCGATCAGATCACGGGGATAGCCGGCAGAGGTCATGGCATGGCCTTGATGGAATCAAACATCAGTCCGTCCTCCACATTCAACAGGTGGCTGTGCATCAACGCCACCGCGCCCTCTTCGTCGTGGCGGGCCAGAGCCTCGACGATCTGGGCGTGTTCGTCATGGGAATGCTGTGCGGCGTTCTCGCTCTGGTACATCAGGGTGATGAGCGAGCAACGAGAGATCAGCTGCTCCAGCAGTTGCGCCAGCACTTCGTTGCCGGCCAGTTCCGCCATGCGGACATGAAAGTCCCCCAGCAGCTCGGTGCGGACGCGGGCGTCTTTGCGCTGCAGGGCGGCGCGTTCCTGGTCAACATGGGACTTCAGCGCCTTGATCTTGGCAGGGGTACAGCGTCGCAGGAATTCGCGTGTCATTTCGGCTTCGATGATGCGCCGCACGGCAAACACCTCACGTGCCTCCTGCACCGACGGAGCCGCCACAAATGCACCGCGCGCAGGCTCCAGCCGGATCAGCCCGCGCTGGGACATCTGCAAGAGCGCCTGGCGCACCAGGGTGCGCGACACGCCATACTGGTCAGCCAGCTTTTGTTCGGCCAGCTTGGTGCCCGGTCCCAGCTGGTGGTCGACAATGGCTCTGGTCAAAGAGCGCACGATGACGTCGGTGGAAGAAACAGCTGGAGCGTCCATGATCGCCAAAGTGTATACACTTTTGACTCATACATTGACTGGGGCTAACCATGGGATTGAGCACACACGTTCTGGACACGATGCACGGCTGCCCTGCTGCAGGCATGGCTGTGGAGTTGTGGCGCCTGGGCCCGCAGGGGGACAAAAAAATCAGGGCCTTTGCGCTCAACGCCGACGGTCGCAACCCCGACGGGCTGCTGCTGACGAACGAGCAGATGCAGGTGGGGACCTACCGCCTGGAGTTTGATGTGGCGGCCTATTTCAGCGCCCGGGGCGTGGCACTGCCAGACCCCCCGTTTCTGGCCCGCGTGCCGCTGCTGTTCGGCATTGCGCGGACCGATCAGCACTATCACGTTCCACTGTTGGTCAGCCCCTGGAGCTATTCAACCTACCGCGGATCCTGAAGCTCAGTTCTGGCCTTCGGTCAGCGTGTCGAGCTGGAAGCGGCCACTTTGGTCCCACAGCCAGACATCGGTGTAGGTCACGCGGCCCATCCGGGTCGGCGCTGGAAAGGGTGATGCTGCGCGCACGGTGCGGCTGATTTCTGCCATGACCTCCGGGGCGTGCGATGGCGCGCGCAGCCAGCGGGTGGATGTGACGTTGCCCATGCCGTCGATGTCGACTTCGAGAACACCCACGGCGTACAGCAAGGGTGGCATGCGGCCTGGGAAGATCCGCGCAGCATTGGTCTTGTAGATGTGGCCGGCGGCATCCCGCCGGTAATCGCGCGGGTTGGAGGCGCTGGAATACCCCGCCTGAGGGGCGACCACCACCGGCGGAGGCGGCGGCGGGGGCGGCGGTGCTGGGGGGAGGACCAGGGGCGCCACCGGTGGTGGCGCAGGGGAAGGGGCTGGAGGTGGTGGTGACGTGGCGCAGCCTACCATGACCAGGGCCGTGGCCAGAAGAGCCAAGGCGGCCCTTGGGTAGCGCACCCTGCCGTGATGATTCCGCATAGTTGTCTCCTCCAGACGGGTGAAATGCCGCGGGAGTATAGGGGGGCATTTCCGAGCCTTACGGCATCAAACCCCTGATCTGACAAAACTGTATACACTTTGACACGTCCTGTTCCCAAATTAAGCGCATGGAAAGCTATCTGCTCGACTGGGCCAACCTCTTGCTGCGTTGGCTGCACGTGATCACCGCCATTGCCTGGGTGGGGTCGTCGTTTTATTTTGTCTTTC
>JBDKJB010000281.1:0-3671 GCA_039796835.1 Pseudomonadota bacterium
CGTCACTCCCTTCGAGCCCGAGTGGGAAGGCTACGTGACGCTGGAGTTCAGCAACACCACCCCGCTGCCGGCCAAAATCTATGCAGGAGAGGGTTGCGCCCAGGTCTTGTTCTTTGAGAGCGACGACGACGACGTCTGCGAGACCAGCTACAAAGACCGGGGCGGCAAATACCAGGGCCAGGTGGGTGTCACCCTGCCGAAGGCTTGAGGGCCACCCGGGCCGCAGCCAGATCCCACCCAGCCCAACCGCAGCTTTTGAACAGAACCGGGCCGTGTTTGGGCGCTTGACAGGTGCCGTGCACCACATCGGCCAGGCAAGGCATTCCCACCACTGTCAGGCCTGCTTGCAGCAGGTCCCCTGCTTCATCCGTCGCACGCGGGGTGTCGGTCACGATCAGGCCCAGCGAATGCACATGCTGGCACAGGTCGGTCCCTAGTTCCACCATGTCCGGCGTGAAGGCTCCAACTGCCGTGATGAATGCATCGGTCCGCGGCATGCCTGACAGGACCACGCCCTGTGCGGGGGTGCAGGTCGCTACCAGGGAGCAATGTGCCAGAGCGGCGTCGGCGTCGTCACACACCCAGGCTTGGGCGCCCAGGCTCTGCGCGTGCCTGACGAGTCGCAAGGCGCTGGCACGGCTGCGCGAGTGCACCCAGAACTCCTTCACCTTGAGACCTTGGGCAAATGCTTCAACGTGTGACTGACCCTGCTCACCGGCGCCGACGATCAGCATCGGGCCGGACGGGTTGGGGGCGAGCAGTCTTGCAGCCAGCAGCGACACTGCAGCAGTACGCCGTGCTGTCACCGTCGGGCCATGCAGGACCAGGCGACGTTCCCCGGTGGTTGTGTCAAAAACGAGCACATCACCCTGGATGCTGGGGCGACTTGTTCCGGCGTTGGTCGGAGTGAAGGTGATGATTTTGGCGATCGCAATCTGACCGTCCAACGCGGGCATCACAAACAGGCTGCCACCTCCGGCCAAGGGCAACACCTGACGCTCAGGTACGCTGACGCCGGGGTCTGCCAACAGGGCCGCGGTGGCATCGGCCAGTTCCGTATAGGGCAAGGCCGACGCGGTGTCAGTAGGGCCCAGCAGCACAGCAGCGTCGCTCAATGCAAGGCTCCGCCAGACCGGGCCTGCGCTGAAAGTACACCGCAACTCTGATGGCGCAGCGCGCAGCGCACCCCCAGCTCCAGGCCGCGCACCATATCGGCCAAGGGCATGCTGGGTGTGCCTTGGTCTGGAAGCCAGGGGACATGGACGAATCCGCCGCGCACCCCCAGCGCAGTCCACTTGCGCGAAGCCAGCGTATGCATGAGCCCGTAGAACACATGGTTACACACAAAAGTCCCCGCACTTTGCGACATCTCCACGGACAAGCCCGCGCGCCGCAGGTCTTGCGCCATGGCCTTGAGGGGCAACGTGCTGAAATACGCCGCCGGCCCGCGCGCCACCACCGGGGTGTCGATCGGCTGCTGACCGGCGTTGTCGGGGATGCGAGCATCGTTCACATTGATGGCCACGCGCTCCAACCCCATGGCATTTCTGCCCCCGGCTTGCCCCACGCAGATGACGATCTTTGGTCGATGGTATGACATAAGATGCTTCAAAATTTGTAGCGACAGGTCAAATTCGGTGGGCAGGCGCGCAGCCACTACCCGGTGTTTCAGGATGCGCCTGCCTTCCAGGGCACTCACGGCCAGCCAGCTGGGGTTGACGCTGTCGCCGCCAAAGGGATCAAAACCCGTCAACAAGACACGCGGCAGTGTGGCAGGTGGCGTTAACATGATTGCAATTTACCGCATTCAACACAGCACCCGGACCGGTCTCGCCCGTTCGGCGGCCCACGGAGTGGCACCATGAGATGGGAAGGAAACCGCGAATCCAGCAATGTTGAAGACCGCCGGGACTTGGGCGGAGGCGGAGTGCGCATGGGCGGCCGCGGCATCGGCGTGGGCACCATCGTCATTGCGTTGCTGGGTGGGTGGATTTTCGGCATCAACCCGCTGACCATCTTGGGCGTGTTGAGTGGTGGTGGAGCACCCACAGAAATCGTGCAGCAGCGCCAAGGCCCCGCGCATGCCCCACCGGCTGATGACCGCATGGCCAAGTTTGTGTCGACGATTCTGGCCG
This sequence comes from Pseudomonadota bacterium, assembly GCA_039796835.1. Lineage (GTDB taxonomy): Bacteria > Pseudomonadota > Gammaproteobacteria > Burkholderiales > Burkholderiaceae_C > JBDKJB01. The sequence continues at coordinate 2,136 of JBDKJB010000281.1, forward strand.
ACACCGAAGACGTCTGGAAAGGCATATTCACCCAGGGTGGCAGCAGTTATCCGGAACCCAAACTTGTACTGTTTCGCGGGGCCACGCCGACGGCCTGTGGCACAGGCCAGTCGGCCATGGGGCCGTTTTACTGCCCTGGGGACCGCAAGGTGTACATTGATCTGGGGTTCTATGAAACCCTGAAAACCAAGCTGGGTGCGCCGGGGGATTTTGCCCAGGCGTATGTGATCGCCCATGAGGTGGGTCACCATGTGCAGAATGTGCTGGGCATCAGCGGCAAAGTGGAGCAGATGCGTCAGCGTGCCAGCCAGACACAAGCCAACGCCCTGAGTGTTCGTCTGGAGCTTCAGGCCGACTGCCTGGCCGGTGTGTGGGCGCACCACGCCCAGAATGCGCGGCAGATCCTGGAGAACGGTGACATCGAAGAAGCCATGAATGCTGCAGCCCGCATCGGTGACGATGCCCTGCAGCGCGGAGCGGGCGGCCGCGTGGTGCCTGAAAGCTTCACCCACGGCAGCAGCGCCCAGCGCACCCGTTGGTTCAGGGAGGGCCTGCAGAACGGCAGCGTCAAGGGCTGCGACACCTTTTCGGCCAGGCAACTTTGAGCACACTGCCCAGCGCCCAGCAGGAAATTGCCAGTGGCCAGCGCTTTGCGTTTGGCCGCAACTGGCGACATTTCCTCCAGCATCTCGACGAAGACCGCATCCGGCAAGCAGAGGCCAGTCTGAAAGACATGCTGGGTTGCAAGGATCTTCGTGGAAGACGCTTTCTGGACATCGGCAGCGGCAGTGGGCTGTTTTCGCTGGCGGCGCGCCGCCTGGGGGCCCAGGTGCTTTCGTTCGACTTTGATCCCCAATCGGTGGCCTGCACCGCTGAACTCAAGCGTCGGTATTTCGCAGCAGACAGCGACTGGAAGGTCGAGCACGGCTCGGTGCTTGACGCCGAGTACATGCAGAGCCTAGGCCAGCATGACATCGTCTATTCCTGGGGAGTGCTGCACCACACCGGGCATCTCGACCTGGCTGTGCGCCACGCCATCGGTGCCGTGGCTGAGGGCGGGCAGGCTTTCATCGCGTTGTACAACGCCCAACCCCTGGCCAGCCGCTATTGGACCTTTGTCAAACGCTCTTACAACCGCTGGCCTGTCTGTCGTCCCGCCTGGATTGCCCTGCACTGGCTGTATCCGACTTTGCCGGGGGTGTTGCTGCGCGCGCTGCAAGGGCGCGCTTACCCGCGCGGCATGAGTGTGTGGCACGACCTTCTGGACTGGCTCGGGGGCTATCCCTTCGAAGTGCGCTCACCAGAGCAGGTGCTGGACGTCTTCCGAGCCCAGGGGTTTGATCTCACCCGGCTCAAAACGGTGGGCGGGAAAATGGGCTGCAACGAGTTTGTCTTCCAGCGGCGATAATAGGAGGTTATCCCCAAATTCCCTCGTTGATGAGCACAGACACCCCACAGTCCTTTGGCGAACTGAACCTGGCTGCGCCCCTGGCGCGTGCCATCGCCGAAATGGGCTACGAAAACATGACGCCGATC
>JBDKJB010000282.1:0-3667 GCA_039796835.1 Pseudomonadota bacterium
GTGTTGAAGTCGATCTTGGCCATGTGCGGTCTCCTGGGTGTCAGATGCGGGGGCGGCATCCTCCATGATGCCAGCAGATTCCCGGAAAATGTGGCTTTCTTCTGTTCAGGAGACCCCGTGGTCACAGCCAAGAATCAACACATCGTCGTCGCCCGCAAGACTGCCCCACGTCCGGCCCAGAAGAAAATCAACGTCCAGGTGATTTCGGCGCAAGACACGGCACGCATGCACCTGGCAGCCGCGTTGCGCCTGGCGGTGCTGCACGAACTGGATGAAGGCATCGACAACCACTTCACCATGGCCCTGCCCGGCCGCAGGGACGCCTATCTGATCCTGCCGTTTGGGCGGCACTGGTCGGAAGCCAAGGCCAGCGACATGATGAGCTTCAACGAAGCGGGCGACACCCTGTCCGGCCAGGGGCCGGTGGAGCGTTCGGCCCAATGCATCCACGCGCCCATTCACCGCATCACCGGCGCCCAGGTCGTTCTGCACACCCACCAGCCCTACGCCACGGCGCTCAACATGCTGCGCGACAACCGCCTGCTTCCGCTGACGCAGACTGCAGCGTTTTTCGACGGGCATGTGGTGTACGACGACGGCTATACCGGCCTGGCCGACACCCTGCAGGAAGGTGAGCGCCTGGCCAAAGTGCTGGGCACGGGGCACGTGCTCTTCATGAAAAACCATGGCGTGCTGGTGGTGGGCGACAGCATGGCCCAGGCCTATCGCCGCCTCTATCGGCTCGAGCGGGTGTGCCGCATGCAGCTCATTGCCATGGGTGCGCAGAGCGCAGGCAATGGCCTGTCGGTGCTCAGCAACGAGGTGGTGCGCCGGGTGCAGACCCCCAACCCGCAGGACAGCCACCCGCGCGCGCAACGCGAGCAGTGGTTCTTTGAAGCCATGATGCGCCTGCTAGACGAAAAAATGCCCGGCTACCGGGGCTAGGGGCAGCTCACACCGGCTGGGTCTTGCGGCGGGCAAAAAAAGCCGCAAAGTGGGCCTGCGCCTCCGGCGTGACCGTGGCGTCTGCCATCACCGCGCTGGCGAAGTCATAGGCGTCGTCCTGTGGCATGCCGATCTGCGCGTAGTAGGTGCGTTTGCCCAAGCCCTTGCTGGCCTGGGTGCCCCGGCTGGCGCGGCGGATCAGGTCGTCAGCACGGGCATGCAGCTCGGCGTGCGGCACGCAGTAATTGACGAGGCCCCATTCGGCAGCCGTCTGTGCGCTGATCGGATCCCCGGTCATGGACAGTTCCAGTGCACGCTTACGGCCCAGATTGCGCGCCACGGCAACCAAGGGTGTGTGGCAGTAGTGGGCACCCTTGCCCCCGGGCAAGGCAAAAGCAGCCTGGTCAGACGCCACCGCCAGGTCACAGGTGGCCACCAGCTGGCAGCCGCCCGCTGTGGCCAAGGCATGCACGCGGGCGAGCACGGGTTGGGGCATCTGCTGCATGGCATCCATCATGGCGCGGCAGGTGTCAAACACATGACGGGCCTGCTCCAGATCAACATGGACCATGTCGGCAAAGTTGTGGCCGCTGCAGAACACCGGGCCATTGGCCGCCAGGATCACACCCATGGCATCGCTCTGCCCCACCGCCAGAAAGGCCCGGTGCAGCTCGGCAATGACGGGCAGCGCCAGGGCGTTGCGCTTTTCAGGCACATTCAGGGTGATGGTGGTGATGCCGCGGTCTTCAGACAGCAGCAGGTGTTGATAGCTCATGCGGGTGTCTCCTGTCGAGCCATGGCTTCACCCAGGCGGATGGCGCCGCCCGGCACCCACTGGGGGTTGAAACTCAGGTGCGCGCTGTGGGGGAACAACATCACCACGGTACTGCCCAGCAGGAAGCGGCCCATTTCATCCCCCTGCTTGAAATGCAGGGCCTGGGTTTCGGGTTTGTCGTCGTACGTCCAGGTGTGCACATCCGGCAGGCGCGGCGGGTTGACCACGCCATGCCACACGGTGGCCATGCTGCCCACAATTGTCGCGCCCACCAGCACCATCACAAAGGGGCCACGCTGCCCCTGGAACACGCAGACCACCCGTTCGTTGCGGGCGAACAGGCCGGGCACGTTGCGTGCGGTGAGCGGGTTCACGGAGTACAGATCGCCCGGCACGTACACCATGTGCGTCAGCCGACCGGCACAGGGCATGTGGATGCGGTGGTAGTCACGCGGGCTCAGATACAGGCAAGCAAAATGCCCGCCCGCATACGGAGAGGCCAGCTCCGCACTGCCCCCCACCAGGGCCTGCGTGCTGTAGCGATGGCCCTTGGCCTGGAAGATCTGGTCGGCCTCGATGCGGCCGAACTGGCTGATGGCACCGTCCACAGGGCAGATCCAGTCAGCCTGCGCCAGGGGTCGCACACCCGCCATCAGCGGCCGCGTGAAAAAGTCATTGAAGCTGGCGTAGTTGCGCACGTCAGGATCGGCCGCTTCTGCCATGTTGACGCCATACCGGCGCACAAAGCGCTCAATCATCGTGGTGGTCAGGCGGCCCGCTTCGCGGCGCGCCAGCCAGCCCATGAGTTCGGTGAGGGCCCGCTTGGGCAAGGCGTGTTGCAGCCAGACTTGGAGGCGCTCGGACATGGGCGGGATTCTAGGGTTGCCGCTTGCGGGATGGGCTACAGTCACCGCCATGAATGCGCCCGCCACCCCCGAGCACCAGCAGCTCCAGGCCCGGGTGCGCGCGGCGCTGGCACCCCTGGTGCCGGGGCATGCCCTGCTCTGGCGCGATGAAGACACCACCCCCTATGAATGCGATGGCCTGACCGCCTACCGCCAGCGGCCCATGCTGGTGGCGCTGCCCGAAAACGATGCCCAGGTGCAGGCCGTGCTGCGGGCCTGCCATGCGCTGCAGGTGCCCGTGGTCGCGCGTGGCGCGGGCACCGGTTTGAGTGGCGGGGCCATGCCGCACGCGCAGGGGGTGACCCTGTCCCTGGCCAAGTTCAACCGCATCCTGAAAATCGACAGACTCAGTCGCACAGCCACCGTGCAATGCGGCGTGCGTAACCTGGCCATCAGCGAAGCCGCCGCACCCCTGGGTCTGTACTACGCACCGGACCCCTCGAGCCAGATTGCCTGCACCATCGGCGGCAACGTGGCCGAAAACTCCGGCGGCGTGCATTGCCTGAAGTACGGCCTGACGCTGCACAACGTGCTGCAGGTGAAAGGCTTCACCGTGGAGGGCGAGCCCATCACCTTCGGCGGCCTGGCCTGCGACACGCCAGGCTACGACCTGCTGGCGGCCGTGGTGGGCAGCGAAGGCATGCTGGCCGTGACCACAGAGGTCACGGTCAAGCTCACCCCCAAACCGCAACTGGCGCGCTGTGTGCTTGCCAGCTTTGACGACATCCGCAAGGCGGGCGACGCGGTGGCGGCGGTGATCGCTGCTGGCATCATCCCCGCCGGGCTCGAGATGATGGACAAGCCCATGACGGCGGCGGTGGAAGGCTTTGTCCACGCCGGCTATGACCTGAACGCAGAGGCCATCCTGCTGTGCGAAAGCGACGGCACCCCCGAGGAAGTGGCCGAAGAAATCACCCGCATGGAGGCCGTGCTGCGCAGCGCCGGGGCGACACAGATCGCCGTGAGCCGCGACGAGGCAGAGCGCCTGCGCTTCTGGAGCGGTCGCAAGAACGCCTTCCCGGCCAGCGGGCGCATCAGCCCA
>JBDKJB010000283.1:0-3659 GCA_039796835.1 Pseudomonadota bacterium
CCAGCAAGGCCACGAAGGTAACGCTACCAGTGAGATCAAACAGTCTTTCGGTGCGCATCAGGTAGGAGGGTACCCAAGCCACCCACTGCACAAAAAATGCCAGCAAGACACAGCCCCAGAGCACGGGTACCCCGCCAGGCACCCAGCGCCAGGCCATGCGGTAGCTGCCTTGCCCGGCCAAGCCAGCCATAGCGGCGGCTATCGCCATGGCGACAAATACAAGGGCCAGTCCGCGCAAAGTTTTAGGGTTCATGGTGGCCGCATCGTAAACTCAATCGGACATTTCCCAACACTCCCCACAGGCCACCCATGGACTTCAGCCTTTCTGACAGACAAACCCACTGGCGCGACCGCGTCGTTGCCTTCATGAAGGAACACGTCGAACCCGCCGTGCCGGTGTTCGACGCCCAGATGAAGGGCTTTGGCGACAACCCCTGGCAGGTGGTGCCCATCGTCGAGGAGCTCAAGGCCAAGGCCAAGGCCGCGGGGCTGTGGAACCTCTTCCTGCCGCACGATTCGCTGCCCGTCGACAGCCCCTACCAGGGCGCGGGCCTGACGAACCTTGAATATGCCGTCTGCGCCGAGGAGATGGGTCGCATCAAGTTTGCGTCGGAAGTGTTCAACTGCTCGGCGCCCGACACCGGCAACATGGAGGTCCTGGCCCGCTACGGCACCGATGCGCACAAAAAGCAGTGGATGGAGCCTCTGCTTGCAGGCCAGATCCGCAGCGCCTTCCTGATGACCGAACCCGACGTGGCCAGCTCAGACGCTACCAACATCGCTACACGCATCGAGCGTGACGGCGACCATTACGTCATCAACGGCCGCAAATGGTGGAGCAGCGGCGTGGGTGACCCGCGTTGCAAGATCGCCATCCTGATGGGTAAGACCAACCCTGACGCGCCCAAGCACGCCCAGCAGTCGCAAATCCTCGTGCCGCTGGACTCCCCCGGCATCGAAATCGTGCGCATGCTGCCGGTGTTCGGCTATGACGACGCCCCGCACGGCCACGCCGAAGTCATCCTGAAGAACGTGCGGGTGCCAGTGACCAACATGCTGCTGGGCGAAGGCCGCGGTTTCGAGATCGCGCAAGGCCGCCTGGGGCCAGGGCGCATCCACCATTGCATGCGCACGATTGGTGTCGCTGAAGTGGCGCTCGAGAAGATGGTCAAGCGCCTGCAGAGCCGGGTGGCTTTTGGCAAGCGCATCGCCGACCAATCCGTGTGGGAGCAGCGCGTGGCCGAGGCCCGCATCGACCTGGAAATGGCGCGTCTGCTCACACTCAAGGCCGCCGACATGATGGACAAATTCGGCAACAAGCACGCCAAGACCGAGATCGCCATGATCAAAGTGGCGGCGCCGCGCATCGCGCTGCGCATCATCGACCACGCCATCCAGGCCTTTGGTGCGGCGGGCGTGAGCAGCGACGCCGGCTTGGCGCGCGCCTACGCCAGCATCCGCACCCTGCGCCTGGCCGACGGCCCCGATGAGGTCCACAACCGCACCATCGCGCGGCTGGAGTACGGCAAATACGCTGCGTCCAAGGCGCGTTGATCTGGCGTACTGAAAAAGGAACCCACATGTCCCTCTTTGACATGACCGACCAGGTGGCCATCATCACCGGCAGCAGCAAAGGCATTGGCAAAGCGATTGCCGAGCGCATGGCCGAACAGGGCGCGAAGGTCGTCATCTCGTCGCGCAAGCAGGAGCCCTGCGACGAGGTGGCCGCCGCCATCAACAGCAGGCATGGCGCGGGCACGGCGATTGCCGTGGCGGCCAACATCAGCAGCAAGGAGGCCTTGCAGAACCTCGTGGACCAGACCATGAAGGCCTTCGGCAAGGTCACCACGCTGGTGTGCAATGCGGCCAGCAACCCCTATTACGGCCCGATGGGGGGCATCGCCGACGACCAGTTCCGCAAGATCCTCGACAACAACATCATCAGCAACCATTGGCTGATCCAGATGGTGGCGCCGCAGATGGTGGCGCGCAAAGATGGCGCCATCGTCATCATCAGCTCCATCGGCGGCATCCGCGGCACGCCGGTGATCGGCGCCTATGGCATCAGCAAGGCGGCCGACATGGCGTTGGCGCGCAACCTCGCGCACGAGTTCGGGCCGCACAACATCCGCGTGAACTGCATTGCACCCGGCCTCATCAAAACCGACTTCGCCAAGGCACTGTGGGAGAACGAAGCTGCCGTGAAGGCGCGCAATGCAATCACTCCGCTGCGCCGCATTGGCGACCCGGATGAAATCGCCGGCGCCGCGATCTTCCTCGCGACCAGGGCCGGTTCGTTCATGACTGGCCAGGCACTGGTCATCGATGGTGGTGTGACGATCTGACCTCAATTATTGATGCACAACTCGGCTCTGGTTCTTTTTTCAGGAGGGCAGGACTCCACCACCTGCCTGGCTTGGGCGCTCGCTCGTTATGAACGGGTCGAGACCGTTGCGTTCGATTACGGCCAACGACACCACATCGAGCTCGAAGCACGACTGAATGTTCTGCGCGAACTGAAGGCCGCTTTTCCCGCTTGGGCCGCCAGGCTAGGTGACGATCACCTGCTGGACGCTACCGTGATCGGACAAGTCAGTGAAAGCTCACTGACGCGGGATGTGGCTATCGCCATACAGAACAACGGCCTGCCCAACAGTTTTGTGCCGGGGCGAAATCTGCTGTTTTTGACCCTGGCCGCTGCGCTGGCCTACCGACGTGGGCATCAGGTGCTCATCACCGGAGTGTGCGAAACCGATTTTTCAGGCTACCCAGATTGCCGCGACGACACGATCAAAGCCATGCAGGTGGCCTTGAACCTGGGCATGGATCAACGCTTCGCCATTGAGACCCCGCTGATGTGGATCGACAAGGCGACCACCTGGCGTTTGGCCGAGAGCCTGGGTGGCACACAGCTGGTGGAACTGATCACCGAGCACAGCCACACCTGTTACCTCGGCGAACGTGGCGAGCGACATCCCTGGGGCTTCGGATGCGGTGCGTGCCCGGCCTGCCAACTCCGAGCACGGGGATTTGCCCGATACGCCCAGCCTTAATGCCTTGGACCAAGGGTAGGATCAATCTTCGACCACAGTGAACCCGGTGGTGATCTCCGCGGTTTTGCCCAGCATGATGGTGGCGGAGCAGTATTTGTCGTGGCTCATGGCGATGGCCCGTTCCACCGCCGCCGCAGGCACCCCCTTGCCCGTCACAGTGAATTGCATGTGGATCTTGGTGAAGACTTTGGGATCGGTGTCAGCCCGCTCGGCACTCAATTTGACGCTGCAGCCTGTCACCTGGTGCCGGCCGCGCTTCAGAATGAGCACCACGTCGTAGGCCGTGCAGCCTCCTGCACCGGAGAGCAAGGTTTCCATCGGACGTGGCGCCAAGTTTTGCCCTCCGTTGTCGGGCTTGGTTGCGTCGGGCGCGCCGTCCATCATCAGGGTGTGGCCGCTACCTGTTTCAGCCAAAAATCCCATACCCGACCGGGCGCCCGTTTGACCCGTCCAGCTCACTGTGCATTCCATGTTTTTCACCTTTTCTTGCTCCGCGCGGAGCAAAAACAAATACCTTTACAATGTTTCAAACAGCCCCGCGCGGGGCATTCGGAGTGTAGCTTCATGTCATCCCCCTCGCAGCCGCCGGCCAATCCCCTCAGTCCA
>JBDKJB010000284.1:0-3646 GCA_039796835.1 Pseudomonadota bacterium
GCAGTTGCCAGCCCGCCTGCCCTTTGCGCTGCTCAATGGCGCGTCGGGCATTGCGGTGGGGCTGGCCACCGAAATTCCCAGTCACAACCTGCGCGAAGTGGCCGATGCCTGCGTGGCCCTCATCAAAAACCCGGCGCTGACCGCTGACGAGTTGCTGGCCATCCTGCCGGGCCCCGATTACCCCGGCGGTGGCCAGATCATCAGCAGCGCCACCGACATTGCCGATGCATACCGCACCGGCCGTGGCAGCCTGAAGGTGCGTGCCCGCTGGAAAATCGAAGACTTGGCCCGTGGCCAGTGGCAACTGGTGGTGACCGAACTGCCCCCCGGCGTGAGCACCCAGCGCGTGCTGGAAGAGCTGGAAGAACTGACCAACCCCAAGGTCAAGGCGGGCAAAAAGGCGCTGACGCAGGAGCAAACGCAACTCAAGGCCAGCATCCTGGCGGTGTTGGACGTGGTGCGCGACGAGTCCAGCAAAGACGCCCCGGTGCGTCTGGTGTGCGAACCCAAGACCAGCCGCATCGAACAGCAGGACCTCATCAACACCTTGCTGGCACACACCAGCCTGGAAACCTCGGCACCGATCAACCTCACCTCGATCGGTCTGGATGGCAAGCCGGTGCAGAAAAGCCTGCGCCAGATGCTGCTCGAGTGGGTGGAATTCCGCCAGACCACGGTCGAGCGGCGCTCGCGCCACCGCCTGGCCAAGGTCGACGACCGCATCCACATCCTCGAGGGGCGGCAACTGGTGCTGCTCAACATCGACGAAATCATCCGCATCATCCGGCACAGCGACGAGCCCAAAGTCGCGCTGATCCAGCGCTTCAAGCTCACCGAGAGGCAGGCCGACGACATCCTCGACATCCGCCTGCGCCAGCTGGCCCGGCTGGAAGCCATCAAGATCGAACAGGAACTTGCTGAGCTGCGCGACGAGCAGAAGAAGCTGAACGACATCCTGGGCAGCCCGGCGGCGCTCAAGCGTCTGATGGTCAAGGAGATCGAATCTGACGCCAAGACTTTCGCTGACGCACGCCGCACCCTCATCCAGAGCGACAAAAAAGCTGTCCTGGAGGTGAAGGTGGTTGATGAACCGGTCACCGTGGTCGTCAGCCAAAAGGGCTGGGTGCGGGTGCGCACGGGGCAGGGCCATGCCCCCGACAGCTTTGCCTTCAAGGCAGGCGACGGCCTGTATGGCACCTTCGAATGCCGTTCGGTCGACACCCTGCTGGCTTTTGGTGACAACGGGCGCGTGTATTCGGTGGCGGTGTCCACCCTGCCGGGCGCGCGCGGTGACGGTCAACCGATCACCACGCTGATCGAACTCGAAGCGGGCACACAGCTGCGGTATTACTTTGCCGGCCCGGCCCAGGCGCTGCTGTTGCTGTCGTCCAGCGGTGGGTATGGCTTTGTGGCCACGGTGGACCACATGACATCGCGGCCCCGCGCGGGCAAGGCCTTTGTCAGCTGCAACCCGGGTGAAAGCCTGTGTGCGCCGTCGCTGGCGGTCGGTGCCACGCACGTGGCCTGTGCGTCCACCGGCGGGCGCATCCTCACGTTTGAGATTTCCGAACTCAAGCTCCAGGCCAATGGCGGGCGCGGCCTGATGCTGATGGACCTGGAGGCCAAAGACACCCTGGCCGGTGCAGCCGCCTACACGCGCAGCGTGCGTCTGTCAGGCCTCGGCCGAGGCGGAAAGGCGCGTGAGGAGACGTTGGAAATCCGCAGCCTGAACAACGCCCGTGTTGCCCGCGCCCGCAAAGGCAAAGCCGCCGATCTCGGGTTCAAGCCGCAACTCATTGTGCGCGTCGAGTGACCGGCAGCGTCAGTGCGCGGCACTCAACTCGGATTCTGAAAAGTCAACATTTCGGTAGGCGCGCCGCTGGCAATGGCGGGCTGTCGATCATCTGCACCACGCGCAGGTCGGTGGTGGCCTCGGCTGCCACGGTTTTGCCGCTGACATAAAAGACCACTCGCATCGAGCTGGCCGGCGGAATCTTGCCGATCACGGCGGTCATGAACCCGGCCGGTGGGCTGGGGCCGAACAGCTGCTTGTTTTCGAACAGGTCCGTGCTGCCGACCCGCTTGCCCTTGAACGACAGCTCCATGCGGTTGTATCGTACTGTCAGGCGCAGGGCTGAGGTGTCAGAGCAATTGAGTGAATACGAGCCATCGATTTGCCGCACGGAGCTGTCAGACACCGGTTGCGCCGCGGCCGCCAGCGGTAACACGGCCGCCCACAGGCAGGCTGCCCGGCGCCAGCAAACGTCATTCCATGGCTTGATCTGAAACATGTTCATTCTCCTGGCCCACCGGCCCTGCGGCGGCTAACCGGAAGTTTAAAGCGCCTCAAAGATCCAGCGTCCAGAACTGCCCGACCAGCTCCTGCCCGAAGCTGTGGTGCTTCTCTTCGCGCTCCAGCCGGAAGCCCTCGGCCACGTAGATGCGGCGGGCTGACGCCAATACGTCGTTGGTCCACAACATCATGCGCAGATAGCCCGCTTGCCGTGCAAAGGCGATGCACTGTTTGACCAGCGCGGCGCCCACACCCAGGCCGCGCGCGGGTTTGTCGACGAACAGGCAACGCAGTTGCGCAAGGTTGGCATCGTCTTCGTTGGGCACCACGAAGGCTGTGCCCACGCGCCGCGGCCGGCCGTCGAGCAGATCGCCCGGCAGTTCGGCCACCCACAGGCGGGCGCGCCCGGGTTGGCTGGCCTGCACCTGGTCCAGCCGCAGGTAGATGGGCGCCACGTAGGTTTCAAAGTCGCCGCCCCAGTCGTATTCGTCGTGGTAGAGCTCACCGTGGCGCTGGATGGCCCAGCCGATGTCGCCGACCTGGCGTTCGCGGATGCGGAAACTCGGGGTGTTCATGCGCCAAGTGTGGCATGGCTTTGGCATACTGCGGCGCATGCCCCAGAAAGCTGCCCCAAGCCCCACCAACTTTTGGCTCATGAAGTCCGAGCCCAGCGAAGTCTCGATCGACGACGTGCTGGGCATGCCCAAGAAGACGGTGCCCTGGTTCGGCGTGCGCAACTACCAGGCGCGCAACTTCATGCGCGACGGCATGCAGGTGGGCGACGGCGTGCTGTTCTACCACTCGAGCTGCCCGGAGCCCGGCATCGCCGGCTTGGCGCGCGTGGCCTCTGCGGCCAAGCCCGACGAAACCCAATTCGACCCCAAATCACCCTACCACGACCCCAAGTCGAAGCGCGAAGACCCGCGCTGGCTGTTGGTCGATGTGCAGGTCGCCGAGAAGACCCGCCTGATCGGCCTGCCCGAGCTGCGCGATACCCCCGCGCTGGCCGACATGCGCCTGCTTCAGCGCGGCAACCGGCTGTCGATCACGCCGGTGGACAAGGTGCATTGGGACTTGATCTTGAAGATGATGAAGGGCTGAGGGGCTGAAGGGCGCTGTGTGCTCTTCACAGACCGCCCGGCAGGCCACCCAGGGCGAATGGCTCCGTGTCACCCGGCGGACGAGCCTCCATTTGGCGTAGCCAGCACAGCGCGCCGCCTCCTTCTTTTACCTGCGCCATCCGCCCTGGGTGGCCTGCTGGGCTTGCGGTGGAGCGGCGGTTGCGGGTGCTCAGACGGGTGCTTTCAGCTTGCGGATTTGCTACGTTTTAAATAGCTTCTCGTGGGCTTTCCT
>JBDKJB010000285.1:0-3636 GCA_039796835.1 Pseudomonadota bacterium
AGACCACCGAGGCCCAGCAGCACCCAGGCCAGCGGCAGGCGCAGCCAGGCCACGCCGACAAAACACAGAATGGCCAGCGGCCAGATCATGACCGGACCCATGGGGCTTTTCTTCAACGCAGGGATCAGTTTGATGCCAGTTGCGGCGATCAGGCCGGCAGACACCGCGCCCATGCCGCGCAAAGCCGCCTGCGCCTGTGGGTGGCCGGAGACAGTGGAGAACAGGGTAGCCAGCGCCAGCACCACCAGGAGCGGGAAAGCCAGGATTCCTGCCACCCCTACCAGGGCCCCGCGCGTCCCGAAATGGCGGTCCCCGATCATCAAGGCCAGGTTGACCACATTGGGGCCGGGCAGGACCTGGGCCACGGCCCAGTCTTCGACAAACTCCTCTGGAGTGAGCCATTTTTTCTTTTCCACCAATTCGCGCTGTACGACGGCCAGCACGCCGCCAAAACCCTGCAGGGCTAGGGCGGTGAAGGACCAGAACAGGTCAGAAAGCGACTGGGGTCCGCTGCGCGACGTGATTTCAGGAGACATGGTGCGGATAATAGGCCACGACACCCAACCCACATGACTGACCTGCAAACCCCTTCCGCGTCCGCGACCGCACCCCCGCCCGTCGACATCCTGGCATTGCGCAAAACCCTGGGGCAATTTGCCACCGGGGTGACTGTCATTGCGACCCGCACGGAAGCTCAGGTCCTGGTGGGGTTGACAGTGAATTCATTTGCTGCGCTGTCATTGCAGCCCCCCTTGGTGACCTGGGCTCTGCGGCTCAATTCGCCCAGCCTGGACGTCTTTTTGACCGCACGATACTTTGTGGTCAACGTGCTGGCTGAAGAGCAGGTGGAGGTGTCACGCCGGTTTGCGCAGCCGGGTCCTGACAAATTTGCAGGTGTACCAGTGGCCAATGGCATGCATGGCCTGCCGCTGGTGCACGGTGCAGCGGCTTGGTTGCAATGCCGCAGTGTGGCGCACCACACGCATGGAGATCACGTGCTTTTTGTGGGAGAAGTGCAGCAGTTTGACAGTTCTGGCGCGCCACCTCTGGTGTTCCATGGGGGCGGGTACCACGTGTTGGGGTCACGACTCTGAAGTCGTCGAAAGAAATCAAGCATGTTGCAAGAACGCATTGAAGCCAAGTGGATCGACGCCTTTGAGCAGGCTTTTGCCCTGTGCGGTCTGAAGGCCGGGGACACTGCGGCCATCCTGTCCGAGACCCAGTCGCGTCCGGTGAATGTGCATCTGGCGGAGCTGGCCCTGCTGCGCTTGGGCGCGCAGGTGTTTCATGTGGTGTTGCCAACCCCACGGGTGGGCGCACCCGTGCCGGTGCGGTCGACGGGGGCCTCTGACGCAATCTCGGGGATGGAGCCCGTGGTGAAAGCGCTGGGGGCCGTCACGTTCGTGGCCGATTGCACCGTCGAAGGCTTGCTGCACGCCGCCGAGTTGCCGCACATTCTGGCGGGTGGCACGCGGGTGCTGATGGTGAGCAACGAGCACCCCGAGGTGCTGGAGCGTTGCCTGCCTGATGCCGTCCTTGAAGCCAAGGTCAAGGCGGGCATGAAGCGTCTGCGTTCAGCCAGTGCGATGCAGGTGACGTCGGTAGCGGGGACCGATCTGGCGATCAAACTCCAGGGCGCCGTGGTGGGTGGGGGTTGGGGCTACACCACGCGGCCCGGTACCATCTCGCATTGGCCGGGCGGGTTGTGCCTTGCGTTCCCGGCAGCAGGTAGCGTGAACGGGCGCCTGGTGATGGACGTGGGCGATGTGAACCTGACTTTCAAGCGATATCTGGAAAGCCGTATCGTCTTGACCATCGAAAATGATTTCGTGACCCGCATCGAAGGCCAAGGTGTGGATGCCGAGCTCATGCGCAGCTATTTTTCGGCCTGGGGGAACCGCGAGGCTTACGCAGTGTCCCATGTGGGATTCGGTATGAACCCCAATGCACGCTGGGATGCCATGGCGATGTATGACAAGCGCGACTTCAACGGTACGGAGCTGCGGGCATTTGCCGGGAATTTTCTCTATTCCACAGGGGCCAATGAAGTGGCCAAACGGCACACTCTGGGGCATTTTGACCTGCCCCTGCGACAGTGCACTGTGGCTTTGGACGGCCAGCTTGTGGTGGATGCTGGGCGCTTGCTGGGAGACCTGGCATGAGCATGCTGCCACATCATGTGTCCTATGGGAGTGGCGGCACCACGGTGTTTCTGCTGCATGGCGTAGGGGGTAGCCATCAGTCGTGGGACGCCACACTGCCCGTGCTGGCTGGCGCCGGTTACAAGGTTGTCGCCTGGGACGCGCCTGGCTATGGGCAATCTGTGGCGACAGGGCCATTGTCCATGCAGGTGTTCGCCCAGATGGCGCTCGGGCTGATTGCCAGCGTCGGCACAGAGCGAAATGTGATCGTGGGTCACAGCATGGGCGGCATGATCGCCCAGGAGGCGATGGCCCTGAACGCTGCCCTGCGAGGACCAAGTGTCGGGGTTCACGGCTTGGTCCTGTTTGCCACGTCTGCCGCATTTGGCAAACCCGGCGGAGATTGGCAGAAGCAATTTCTCCAGAGCCGTTTTGCGGCTTTGGACGCTGGCCTGGGCATGGAAGGTCTGGCCAAGGTGCTTGTGGGCGGCATGCTGGCCTTGAGCACGCCAGACAGCGTGCGTGACCGCGCCATGCAGACCATGGTGCAGGTGAGCGAACAGACCTACCGGCAGGCGCTGGCAGCCATCGTGTCATTCAATCGGCTGCATCACCTGCCCAGCATTGCGGTGCCGACCCTCTGCCTGGCTTGCCACCAGGACAAGACCGCCCCCCCGGACATGATGGAAAAAATGGCGAGTCTCATCCCTGGCGGGCGTTATGAATGCATCGCCCAGGCTGGGCATCTGGGCAATCTTGAACAGCCCGAGGCCTTCCACGCTGCACTGTTGAAATTCCTGCGCCAGCACTTCCCGACATGAGCACACCCCACACCACCGAAGCACCACCACGGACCGCGATGTATCGACCTCCCGGGATCGCAGGTGATGCGCCAGAACTTACACCCTTGCAGCGCGACCTGATCGCCCGTGCGGCGGAACTGGGGGTGCACAAATTCGCGGCGCGTGCGCGTGCGGTCGATCGCGAAGCAGTGTTCCCATTTGAAAACTATGCCGATCTTCGAGACGCAGGCCTGCTCAACATCTGCGTGCCTCAGGAGCACGGAGGCTACGGCGCAGACTTTGCCACCTATGCCATGGTGGCGGCTGAAATCGGACGGCACTGCGGTGCAACGGCCCTTACGCTCAACATGCATGTGTGCTCCACCATGTGGACCGGCTTCATCGCCGATCTGCTGAAGATGACGCCAGAACAGCGCGCCGACCATGCCGCGCACCGGGCCGTGCACTACGACCGGATCGTTCGGCAGGGAAAGGTCTATTCCCAGCCGTTCAGCGAAGGCGGCGCAGCGGCTGCGGGCAAGGCCCCGTTTGGCACCCTGGCGCGCAAGGTGGACGGCGGCTACCTGGTCAACGGCAAGAAGATCTTTGCCTCTCTGGCGGGCGCTGCAGACTACTACGGCATCCTGTGCACTCTGGATGTGCCCGGCGCCACCTTGCGTGATGCCCTGTACTTGGCGGTGGACCGCAACGCC
>JBDKJB010000286.1:0-3627 GCA_039796835.1 Pseudomonadota bacterium
CAGGGGGATGGGGAACACCGGCAGCCGGGCTTTGCCCAGGGTGAGACTCAGGTTGCAGCGCTTCGCAACTTCCACCGAATTGGCCAGGGCCGAGGGCAGGTCAGCGAACAGGCGCCGCATCTGCTCGCTGCTCTTGAAATACTGCTCTTCTGTGAACTTGCGGACGCGCTTGGGGTTGCCCAAAATCTCACCGTCGGCAATGCAGACACGGGCTTCATGCGCTTCGAAGTCTTCCGCCTCAAGAAACTGCACCGGATGCGTGGCCACCACAGGCAACCCAAGGCGGCCCGCCAGCTGCACCGCAGCGGTGACATGCAGCTCATCATCCCGCCGACCTGCGCGCTGCAGCTCGATGTAGAAGCGATGCGGAAACAGGCCTGCCAGTTGCAACGCCAGCTGCGAGGCCTTGTCCATGTCACCCTGCAGCAGCGCCTGCCCCACCGGTCCAGCCTGGGCGCCGCTGAGCAGGATGAGCCCGTCTCCCATGTCTTGCAGCCACTCCAGCTTGATGCTGGGCTGGTTTTTCACCACATTGCCGGTGTGCGCCCGTGCCAGCAGCTCGCACAGGTTGAGGTAGCCCTGGTGGCTTTGGGTGAACAGCAACACCTTCGGTGGTGGCCCGCCTTCGGCACTGGGCATCTCCAGCACCACCTCGGCGCCCAGGATCGGTTTCACTCCCTTGCTCCGGGCTGCCTTGTAAAACTTGACCGCGCCAAAGAGGTTGGACAGGTCGGTGATGGCCAGCGCACCCTGGCCATCCTTGGCCGCAGCCTTGACCACGTCGTCGATGCGCGTGGTGCCGTCGACGACGGAAAATTCGGTATGCAGGCGCAAGTGAACAAACATGGCGGCATTGTAGAAAGCCGGAGGCTCCCGCGCCGCTGCCGGCACTCCTTCGGAGGGTGCGGGGCCCTCAGGCCGCGAGGTCAAACACCAGCACTTCGGCCTGGTCGCCTTCGGTCAGCCGGAGCAGCGATTCGTCGGCCACATAGGCAGCGTCTCCTCCCTTCAGACGCTGACCATTGAGGGACAACGTGCCACGCACCAGGTGCACATAGGCCTTGCGCGCCGGATTCACTGGCAACTCGGCCACTTCGGAGCCGTCCAGCAGGCCCGCATAGAGGCGTGCGTCGGCATTGATGCGCACCGCGCCCGCTTCGCCGTCCGGGGCCGCCACCAGCCGCAGCTTGCCGCGCTTTTCTGCCTCTGAGAACGTTTTTTGCTCGTACCCCGGTGCCACGCCTTGCACCGAAGGCAGAATCCAGATCTGCAGAAAATGCGTGACTGCCTGGGGTGCGTGATTGAATTCGCTGTGCATGACACCTGTGCCCGCGCTCATGCGCTGCACATCCCCCGGCGGGATGCCTTTGACGTTGCCCATGCTGTCCTTGTGGGCCAGATTGCCCGACAGCACGTAGCTGATGATTTCCATGTCACGGTGGCCATGCGTGCCAAAACCTGCACCCGGTGCGATGCGGTCTTCATTGATGACCCGCAGGTTGCCCCAGCCCATGTGCGCCTCGTCGTAATAACCCGCAAAGGAAAAACTGTGAAAGGACTTCAGCCAGCCATGGTCGGCAAAGCCGCGAGCGGAGGATGGACGCAGAGTGATCATGGGGCACAATTTTCCCATGCACGCCGCTGCTCCGTCCTATGTGGGCCGCTTCGCCCCGTCGCCGACAGGCCCTTTGCATGCCGGCTCGGTGGTGGCGGCATTGGCCAGTTGGCTCGACGCCCGTGCGCATCGGGGCCGCTGGCTGGTTCGCATCGAAGACGTGGATGTGCCACGCACCGTGCCTGGCGCGGTGGACACCATCCTGCGTCAGCTGAGCGAATTGGGCCTGCTGCCCGATGACACCCCTGTGTTTCAGTCCAACCGTAGTGCACTGTACGAGCAGGCCCTGCAACAACTGCGAGATCGCGCCCTGGCCTACCCCTGCACCTGCAGCCGCACGCAGATCCTGTCACTGTTGCAGTCGCGTGGCCGGAGGCCAGACCGTCATGGCGACCTGGTGTACCCTGGCACATGCCGGCCGCCCGCGGGGGCTGGTCGCACGCAAAGCATTCCCATAAGTTGCTCTTGGCGATTTTCGGTCCATGATTTCAAAGAAAAATCGGAAATTTCCGATATTGAAAAAGACTTTATTGCTATCGAAAGAGAACTTAAAAACTCTTCATTTGATCCTGATCATTGGTCAGATCGACGATTAGGATCCTTCAAGCACGACACGGTGCATGAGGTCGGCGATTTCGTACTGAAGCGCGCAGACGGCTGTTACACCTACCAACTGGCGGTGGTGGTGGATGATGCAGCCCAGGGGGTGACCGATGTGGTGCGCGGCGCCGATCTGGTCGACAACACCGGGCGGCAGATCGCTCTGCAGCGGGCATTGGGCCTGCCCACCCCCCGGTATCTGCACACCCCACTGGTGCTGGCGGCTGATGGACAAAAACTGTCCAAACAGAACGGCGCAACGCCGGTGGACACATCTCGCCCACTGGCTGCCTTGAGGGCAGCCGCCCAGGTGCTGGGGCTGCAGGCACATGGAGAGTTGGCCAGCTGGGTGAACGAGTGGGCTTCAATGCACATGAGTCCGCGCAGTGGCTTCGTACAATTTGCATGGTGACCGATTCAACCCTGCAAAACGCTCCCACACCCTCTCCCCGCCCGCCCATCCGCAGTTTCGTGCGGCGCGGTGGTCGTGCCACTTTGGGCCAGGAGCGCGCTTTGGCGCAGATCGGCCCGAGGGTGCTGGTGCCGTATCAAGCCGCAGCCATCGACCCGGCTGCCCTGTTTGCGCACCCAGATCGCCCTCTGGTGTTGGAGATCGGTTTTGGCATGGGTGAAGCCACGGCGCACATCGCCGCCACCCTGCCGGAAACCAATTTTCTGTGCTGTGAAGTGCATGAGGCCGGGGTGGGCGCACTGCTCAAGCGCATCGGTGCCATGGACCTGCACAACATCCGCATCATCGCCCACGATGCCGTGGAGGTGCTGGGCCACATGCTGCCCCTGCAAAGTGTGGATGGCATGCACATCTTCTTCCCGGACCCATGGCACAAGAAGCGCCACCACAAGCGCCGCTTGATCCAGCCGCCCCTGGTGGCCCGCCTGGCGCAGCGCCTCAAACCCGGCGGCTACCTGCATTGCGCCACCGACTGGCAACCCTATGCCGAGCAAATCCTGGCGGTGCTGTCGCAAGAGCCTCTGCTGGCCAACACGTCGGCGCACGCCAACGGCTATGCCGACAAGCCGGGCTACCGTCCGCTCACCAAGTTCGAGAACCGGGGCCTCAAGCTTGGCCACGGCGTGTGGGACATCGTCTTCAAGCGCCAGCCAGCTTGACCTGGTGGCGCAAGGGCGTGGCTGCCAGCACCGTGGTGCTGCCTAGCCAGCCAGGCCCCTGGGCCTCCGTCGCAGACCACCTGATCGACCGCTTCCGGCATGTGAGTGCGCAGGAGTGGCGCGCCCGCATCGAGCGCGGGGACGTGCTGCAGGCCGATGGGCAACCCTTGTCGC
The DNA here is from genome assembly GCA_039796835.1 of Pseudomonadota bacterium. Lineage (GTDB taxonomy): Bacteria > Pseudomonadota > Gammaproteobacteria > Burkholderiales > Burkholderiaceae_C > JBDKJB01. The sequence goes on from JBDKJB010000286.1 coordinate 3,521, forward strand.
TGCGCGACGCCTGCACGCCCGGAGCCCGCGTCCACTATTTCCGTGACGTGCCGAATGAAGAGCCCATTCCGTTTCAGGAAACCGTGTTGTACCAGGACGAGCACCTG
>JBDKJB010000287.1:0-3614 GCA_039796835.1 Pseudomonadota bacterium
TCGCAGGGCACATACACGTCTGGCAGGAAGTGCATCTCCACACGCTTCACCCCGTCTCCCTGACAGGCTTCACAGCGCCCGCCCGGCACATTGAATGAAAAACGCCCCGGGCCGTAACCGCGTTCGCGCGCGGCGGGCACTTCGGCCATCAGCTCCCGGATGGGTGTGAACAGACCGGTGTAGGTGGCCGGATTGCTGCGCGGGGTGCGGCCAATGGGGGACTGGTCGACGTTGATGACTTTGTCGAAATACTCGATCCCTTCCAGCGCATCGTGCGGCGCCGGTTCGTCATGGGCACGGTACAGGGTTCGGGCGACAGCGGCATAGAAGGTGTCGTTCACCAGGGTGGACTTGCCAGAGCCCGACACGCCCGTCACGCAGGTGAACAGACCCACAGGCAGCTCGACCGTCACGTTTTGCAGGTTGTGGCCGCGCGCGCCGCGCACGCGCAGCGCCTGCATGGCGCCCCGGGTGGCCAGATGACCGGCTTCGCGCTCGGCGCGACGCTGGGCGGCCGGGCTCAGGGGAAAGCGTGGTTTGCCGGTAGGTGGCTCGGGTCTGGTTGCTGTTGCGGGGCTGTCCAGCAGCACCGGTTGCCACTTGGCGCGGCGTCTGGGCACCGCGATCTGCAGCGTGCCGTTCAGGTACTGACCGGTGAGGGACCCTGCGCTGTGGGTGATGTCGTCCAGGGTGCCCTGAGCCATCACGCGCCCGCCGTGCACGCCTGCCGCCGGGCCCATGTCGATCACGTGGTCGGCAGCGCGGATCATATCTTCGTCATGTTCGACCACGATGACACTGTTGCCGATGTCGCGCAGATGCTGCAGTGTGCCGATGAGCCGGTCGTTGTCACGCTGGTGCAGCCCGATGCTGGGTTCGTCCAGCACATACATCACGCCGGTCAGGCCGGAGCCGATCTGACTGGCCAGGCGGATGCGCTGGGCCTCACCGCCGCTCAGGGTGTCGGCGCTGCGGGATAGGCTCAGGTAGCCCAAGCCCACGTCATTCAGGAACTTCAGGCGCAGGCTGATTTCACGGATCACCTTGGCGGCGATGTCGCCCTTAGCGCCGGGGATCAGCAGCCGGGTGAAAAAGCCCTGGCTGTCCTGCAGTGTGGCGCGGCTCACATCGTGAATGGCCAGAGCCTGTGCCCCCGATCCCAGGCGCACGTGCAGGGCTTCGGGTCGCAGGCGCGCGCCCTGGCACATCGGGCAGGGCTGGGTGCTGCGAAAACGGGCCAGGTCTTCGCGCACGAGGGCAGAGTCGGTCTCACGGTAGCGGCGCTGCATGTTGGGAAGGATGCCTTCAAAGGCATGACGGCGTGTGACCTTGCGCCCGGCGTTCTGGCCGGACTCCATCACGTAGCTGAATTTGATCTCCTCGTCGCCGCTGCCATGCAGCAGCGCATGCTGTACCGCCTCGGGCAAGGTCTCATAGGCCGCATCGACATCGAACTTGTAGTGTCGGGCCAGGCTTTCAACCATCGAAAAGTAGTAGCCATTGCGCCGGTCCCAACCCTTGATGGCCCCGCTGGCCAGGCTCAGGGACGGAAAAGCCACCACCCGCGCCGGGTCAAAGAAATCCTGCATGCCCAACCCGTCACAGGCCGTGCAGGCCCCCACCGGGGAGTTGAAAGAGAACAGACGGGGTTCCAGCTCGGCAATCGAATAGTTGCAGACCGGGCAGGCGAATTTGGCGTTGAACCATTGTTCGGGAACCTTGGCTTCATCCACATTGAGCGCAACCGCACGCCCTTCGGCAATGCGCAGCGCCTGCTCGAAGCTGTCCGCCAGGCGCTGCTGCATGTCGGCTTTGACGCGCAGGCGGTCCACCACCACGTCGATGTCGTGCTTCTCGGCTTTTTTCAGTTTGGGCAGGTCGTCAAACTCCAGCAGCTCACCATTGACACGAAAGCGCACAAAGCCCTGTGCCTGCATCTGGGCAAACACATCGGAGAACTCGCCTTTCTTGCCTCGCGCCACCGGCGCCAGGATCATCAGGCGCGTGCCTTCGGGCAGAGCCAGCACCGCGTCCACCATCTGGCTCACCGTCTGAGCCTGCAGCGGCAGGCCGTGGTCAGGGCAGTGCGGTGTGCCCGCACGGGCAAACAGCAGGCGCAGGTAGTCGTGGATCTCGGTCACCGTGCCGACGGTGGAGCGGGGGTTGTGGCTGGTGGCTTTCTGCTCGATGCTGATGGCCGGGGACAGGCCTTCGATCACGTCCACATCGGGTTTGTCCATCAGTTGCAAGAACTGGCGCGCGTAGGTGGACAGGCTCTCCACATAGCGGCGCTGCCCCTCGGCATAGAGGGTGTCAAACGCCAGGCTCGACTTGCCTGAACCCGACAAACCGGTGATGACCACGAGCTGGTTGCGTGGGATGTCCAGGTCGATGTTTTTCAGGTTGTGCGTGCGCGCGCCACGGATGCTGATGTGGCTGCTGCGGTGCACGGGTTCGGGAGGCAGAGGGGTCACGGGGGCCGGAAATGAAAGGCAACCTTGCATCATAGCCTTTGCGGATAATATGGGCCCTCCGCCGTTTTCCATCCCCTTCCAGACCATTCCATCCCTAGGAACTTTCATGGCATCCGTCAACAAAGTCATCATCGTCGGCAATCTGGGCCGTGACCCTGAAGTGCGCACCTTCCCCAGCGGCGATCGCGTCGCCAACGTCACGGTGGCTACCACCGACAAATGGCGCGACAAGCAGACCAGCGAAATGCGCGAGGCCACCGAATGGCACCGCATCGTCTTCAATGGCCGTCTGGCCGAAATCGTTGAGCAATACCTGAAAAAAGGCGCCCAGATCTATGTCGAAGGCTCCTTGCGCACCCGCAAATGGACAGACAAGGACGGCATCGAGAAATACACCACCGAAATCCGCGCTGATCAGATGCAGATGCTCGGGGGCCGCCAAGGGGCGGGCGGCGGCGGCGGGGACGACGGTGGCTACAACCGCCCGGCGCCCGCGTCCCGCCCTGCTGCCCAGGCTCCGGCCCAAGGTGCTGCACGGCCCTCCGCCAAGTCTGGCAGCGGCTTTGACGACATGGATGACGATATCCCGTTTTGAGACGGAAAAGCGCTGACATCATGGACGCTTCCACTGCTCCTGTGACCCAAACCACCGCGTTCCAGCCTTCCGTCAACAACGGCGGGAAGGAGCTGCCCCCCTTCCATCACGCGTTTCCGGTGAACGATCTTGCTGCGGCGCGGCACTTCTATGGCGTGGTGATGGGCTGTCCTGAAGGCCGAAGCAGCCCTGACTGGATCGACTTCAACCTGTTTGGCCACCAGATCGTAGCCCATCTGGTGCCGGGTTACCAGGCCAGGCGGCCCAGCAATTCAGTGGACGGCCACGACGTGCCGGTGCCGCACTTTGGTGGGGTACTGCCGATGCCGGACTGGCAGGCCATGGCTGACCGTCTGACCGCTGCCGGCACCGACTTCGTGATCAAGCCCTATGTGCGTTTCAAGGGTGAGGTGGGTGAACAGGCGACGATGTTCTTCCTGGACCCGAGCGGCAACGCGCTGGAATTCAAGTCCTTCAGGGACTTGAAGTCGCTGTTTGCCAAATGACCCAAATCTTGATGAGTTTGGACTGATTTCCGTCGAGTG
>JBDKJB010000288.1:0-3612 GCA_039796835.1 Pseudomonadota bacterium
ATGTGAACCCTCCGGGCTGCCTGGGGTGGCCCGCTTTCACGGCCCCTGCTATCCTCCCGCCCCACTGGCAGCCCACCTGAGCAGTCTGCCTGAACTGTTTTCCTCTCATGCAGATGATCGATTGGCTCGGCTGGCTCGCAGCCGCACTGGTGTTACTGAGTTTTTCACTCAAGACCATGGTGTCACTGCGGCTGGTTGCCGCCGTCAGCAATGTGGTGTTCTTTTCGTATGGCTGGCTGGCCGGGCTCACGCCCATCTGCGTGTTGCATGGCCTGCTGCTGCCGATCAACCTGCTGCGCCTGCAGCAATTGCGTGACCTGCTGGGCCGTCTGCGCCGGGTCTCTAAAGGCCAATACTCGCTCGACATGCTGCTGCCCTTTGCCACACAGCTGAGCCTACAGGAAGGGGAGCGCCTGTTCAGCGAAAGTGATGCCGCAGACGCGATGTATCTGGTGCTGGAAGGCGAAATATTCATCGAACGGGTCGCCCGCAGCGTTGGGCCAGGCGGCCTGGTGGGCGAGATGGGGATCTTCAGCGCACAGCAGCGGCGGATGTCTGGCGCAGTCTGCACATCGGCAGCTCGCCTGGGTCGCGTCACCATTGACCGGTTCTGGCAGGTTTTCACTCAGGACCCCGCCTTTGGCACGTACGTCGTGCAAACCATCCTGGAACGCAATTCCAGCAACAGCCAGTTGTTCAGCACCCTGTGATTCAACCCGCCCCAAGCGCTTGGTCAAAGTCCGCGATCAGGTCTGCGGCGTCTTCCAGCCCGACCGACAGCCGGATCAGGCCCTCGGCAATGCCCATTTTCTGACGCATGGCCTGGCCCATCTCCCAGTAGATCGTCGGCGCCACGGGGATGATGAGGGTGCGGGTGTCGCCCAGGCCGGTGGCCAGCACGGGGAGCTTGAGGCGGTTGATGAAAGCCAGGGCCTGCTCCTGCGAGCCAACCTCAAACGACAGCAGCCAGGAGCCCGCCTTGAAGTGCTTTTTTGCCGTGGCGTGCTGTGGGTGTGAGGCCAGCATGGGGTAGAACACCCGCTGCACGGCGCGGTGACTCTCCAGGAACTGCGCCAGCGCCAGCGCGGTGGCACTGGTCTGTAGCATGCGCAGTGCCAGGGTCTCGGAGCCCAAGGCGATCTGGTGGGCTTGCTCGGGCGCCAGCGTGCCGCCCATGTCGCGCAGGCCCTTCTTGCGGATCTGCTGCAAGCCCCAGCCTTTGGCATCGCCCTTGCGGTAGTTGGCGAAGATGTTGGGGTAAGTGGACCAATCGAACAGGCCGGTGTCGGTCACTGCGCCACCCAAAGCCGAGCCATGGCCGGCCACCGACTTGGTCAGCGAATTGATGACCAGGCTGGCACCCACGCTCTTGGGCTGGAAGAGATAGGGCGAGGTGATGGTGTTGTCCACCACGTAGACCAGGCCCTTCTCGCGGCAGACGGCGCCGATGCCTTCAAGGTCGGGCACCTGGGTGCCGGGGTTGGCCACCGTCTCCACAAACACCATGCGGGTGTTTGGCTTGCAGGCCCCACGGACTGCTTCTGAACTTGTCGCATCGACCTTGCTGATCTGGATGCCCAGGTCCGCCAGGGTGTCGAGCAGGCTGTTGGTGTTGCCAAAGATGAACTGGCTGCTCACCAGATGGTCCCCCGCCTTCAGCAGGGTCAGCATCATGGCGGTGATGGCCGCCATGCCGGTGGCAAAGCTCACGCTGCCCACGCCCTCTTCCATGCTTGTGACCCGGGCTTCCAGCGCCGCGGTGGTGGGTGTGCCCTGGCGGCCGTAGCTGAAGCCGATCTTGTTGGTGCCCTGGAACACACCGATCAGGTCCTCCACCCGCTCGTAGCCATACTGCACCGAGGTGTGGATGGGCTTGTGGATGGCACCGTGCTCCGCGCCGAAGCGGCGGTCGGCGTGGACGTTGGCGGTGGTGAAACCTGGCTTGCTCATGCCCCGAGTTTACGGCTCGGGCCGCGGCTTGGCTCAGGACAGGCGGCCCTGCTCCAGTTGCAGTTGGCGCTGGCAGCGGGCCGCCAGGCTGGTGTCATGGGTGACCAGAACAAACGCGGTACCCAGCTCATGAGCCATCTGCAGCATCAGCTCGAACACGGCGTCTGCCGTGCTGCGGTCCAGGTTGCCCGTGGGCTCATCGGCCAGCACACAGGCGGGGCGGGTGACCAGGGCGCGGGCAATGGCCACCCGCTGGCGCTCGCCGCCCGACAGCTCGCTGGGGCGATGCTGCAGGCGGTCCTGCAGACCCACTTGGGTCAGGATTTCAGCCGCACCCACCTTGGCGTCCGCATCGGACAGGCGGCGGATCCACAGGGGCATGGCCACGTTCTCGAGTGCGGTGAATTCGGGCAGCAGATGGTGGAACTGGTACACAAAACCGAGGTGCCTGTTGCGCAGTTCACCCAGCCGTCTGGCATCAAGCTCCGACAGCCGTTGCCCCCCGAGCTGCACGCTGCCAGCGTTGGGGGCATCCAGGCCGCCCAGCAGATGCAGCAACGTGCTCTTGCCCGAACCCGACGCACCCACAATCGCCACGGTCTCACCGGCCTGCACCTGCAAGTCCACACCCTTCAACACAGCAACGTCCAGGCCGCCTTCTGTGAAACGCTTGGTCAGGCCGGCGCAGGCCAGGACGACCGGGGTCGGGGGGCTCAGGCTACTCATACCTGAGTGCCTCAGCCGGGTTGACACGGCTGGCGCGCCAGCTCGGATAGAGCGTCGCCGCAAAAGCCAGGAACAACGAGATCACCGCCACAGGCACGATGTCGCTCTGGCGCGGGTCGCTGGGCAGGCGGCTGATGAGGTAGATGTCCTTTGGCAAAAAGCTGGCGCCCAGGGCCCGCTCGATGGCTGGCACGATCACGTCGATGTTGAAGGCAATGCCCAATCCCAGGGCCAGACCCAACAGGGTGCCGACCACGCCGACCATGGAGCCCTGCACCACAAAGACCTTCATGATGCTGCCCGGGCTGGCACCCAGGGTGCGCAAAATGGCAATGTCCGCCCGCTTGTCGGTCACGGTCATCACCAGGGTGCTGACCAGGTTGAAGGCAGCCACCGCCACGATGAGCGTGAGGATGATGAACATCATGCGCTTTTCGACCTGCACAGCGGCAAACCAGTTGCGGTTGGCGCGTGTCCAGTCTCGCACATAGGGCTGGCCCGGCAGGGCCTGGCTCAGTTCCCGCGCCACTTCACGGGCCTGCTGCATGTCGCGCAGCTTCAGGCGCAGGCCCGATGGTCCCTCCAGGCGGAAGATGCGGGCCGCATCATCCACATGCAGCAGAGCCAGACCGGCGTCGTATTCGTGATGGCCCGAATCAAACATGCCGACCACCGTCATCTGCTTCAGGCGGGGCACCACGCCAGCCGGGCTGACCTGGCCGCTGGGTGCGATGAGCGTGACCGCATCCCCTGTGCGAACACCCAGGTTGCGCGCCAACTCCCCCCCCAGCACGATGCCGAACTCGCCGGGCTTCAAGCGGTCCAGCGTGGCTCTGGCCAGCCCGGCGGCCAGCTCGGTCACCTCACCCTCCGTCGCGGGGTCAATCCCGCGCAGTACGGCGCCCCTGAGGTCCTCACCCCGCCCAATCAAGCCCT
>JBDKJB010000289.1:0-3600 GCA_039796835.1 Pseudomonadota bacterium
GCCAAACCCTGCCGCTCCGCCCTGCCCCTCGAAGGCGATGTTGTACGAATGCGGGGCCACGATGTCGTTGAGCACAATCTTGCCGCCGAACTTGGCAGCAACGGGGCCGATCTTGACCGCAACGGCCAGGGCGTACTGGTTCTCCCCGGTGCTTTCGACCTTCTCGCAGCCCGGAATGCAGGCCTTGAGCACCTCGGGGTCATTGAGCGCGTCCCAGGCCTGTTGTTGGGTGATTGCCAGCTGTCGGCTGCCTTGCATGTCCATGGTGTGGGGCTTTCAGGTGTGAAGCAGGCGGGCCAGGCTGCTGGCCAGTTCCTGCAGTTTCTGGATATTGTGAACCGCCAGCATGCCGTGTGCCTGGCGGTGCAGTGCAGCGGCCCCGCGGGCAACCGGGGCATAGCCGTCAAAGCGCAACAGCGGGTTGAGCCAGAGCAGGCGGCGGCAGCGGCGTTTGAGCCAGGCCAGCTCCTGCTCCAGCGCCGCCGGTTCACCTGTGTCCAGGCCATCGGTGATGAGCAGCACCAGCGTGCGACGCCCCACCAGAAGCCGGTTGTGCCCCGCGCGCAGTTGCGCCAGGGACGTCCCCAACTGGGTGCCACCGGCAAAGTCATCGATCAGCTGGCTGGCGTGCAGCAGCATGTCGTCGGTGTCTGCCAGGCGAAAGGCGGCCCCCAGATCCGTGAGATGGGTGCCAAAGGCAAACACGTCACGCTTGCTGCGGTGCAAGGTGGCGGCATGCAGATACGCCAGCAGCAGGCGGGCATAGCGTTCCATGCTGCCTGACACATCCACCAGGACCAGCAGCGGCAGCGGCAGCGGTCGGCGCTGCATACGTGGCAGGTGCAGCAATTCGCCGCCTGTCTGGGCCGCTTCATGGATGACACGCGGCCAGTGCACTCGGACCCCCGAATGGTGCATGCGCAAGCGGCGCGCTGGCACCTCAGGAATCGGCAGGCGGATGTCGCGCACGAGGCGTTCCACCAATTGATACTCTGATGCACTCAGGGCGTTGAAGTCGGCATGTCTGAGGCGCTGCAGGTCGCTGGCTGTCATCGCGGCATCGAATTCGACCTCCTGGTCCTTGTCTTTCGGCTTCAGGGGGGCCGTGCTGCGCTGGGGCGCCAGCGCCTCACGCACACGCGGGCGGCGCTTGGACGGTTCGGCCTTGGCCTCGGCACTGGGCAGCAGCTGGGACAGCAGCTTGTTGGCCAAATCCGGGTTGCGGAAAAAGGCGTCGAACAACTCGCGAAACACCAATCGGTCCTGCTCCCGGCTGACAAACACCGATTCCAGCGCGGCGCTGGCGTCGTCGCGCTGGTCCACCCCGACCCGCTGCAAGGCATCCAGAGCCAGTCCGACGCGCGACACGTCGACCGGTACGCCCGCACGGCGCAAGGCCCGGGCAAAAGCCGCCATGTTGGCGGGCAGCTTGCCGGTTCTCGCGTCCCCAAGATTCATGTTGCCCCCATGCCGCGCAGCGTCACCTCATGCCCCGGCTTGCAGCAGTTGCTCCGTCAGGCCGGCCAGCGCGGCCACATCTTCGCGCTGCTTGAACAGGATGCCCGCGGTGTCGCTGACAACTTCAGGATCGAGGTCAAGGGTATCGAGTGCCACCAGCGCTTTGGCCCACTCGACGCTCTCGGCAATGCCGGGAGCACGCTGGAAGGCATCTGCAAACGGTTGGCTGCGCAGTTTGCCGACAAACTCTGACACCTTCCGCGTAAGCGCCTCCGGCGCCCCTGGCACCTGGGCACGCAGGATGAGGAGTTCGCGTTCCCGCTCAGGGTAGTCCAACCAGTGGTAGAGGCAGCGGCGCTTGACGGCGTCGTTCAGGTCACGGGTGCGGTTGCTGGTGAGCAGGGTCACGGGGGTCACCGTGGCCCGCACGGTGCCAATTTCAGGGATGCTGACCTGGTATTCCCCCAGATATTCCAGTAGAAAGGCTTCGAAGGGCTCATCGGCCCGATCCACCTCGTCGATCAGCAGCACCGCCCCGGGAGCTGGAGCTTGCAGGGCTTGCAGCAGCGGCCGACGGATGAGGTATCGGTCCTGATAGACCTCACGCTCGACTGCGTCGCCAGGGTCTCCCCGCAATTCAGCAGCCCGCATGTGCAGCAGCTGCGCCGCGTAATTCCATTCGTACAGGGCGTCGCGCAGCTCCAGGCCGTCGTAACACTGCAGCCGAAGCAGCTGCCGCTGCAAGGCTGCGCCAAGGGCCTGGGCCAGGGCAGTCTTGCCGACGCCCGGTGCGCCCTCCAGCAGCAGGGGACGTTGCAGCTGCAAGGCCAGGAAGACGGCTGTGGCCAGCCGCCGATCCGCAAAATAGCCCTCCCGCTCCAGGGCGGCGGTCAATGTGTTGATGCTGTCGAACATAGAGGGCTTGTGCACGCTCAAATAGCTATATTTTAGATAGCTTACTTTGATTTAACAATAACGGGAATTTCAATGAAAAACCCCGCAAATACAGCGGGGTTGATCACGGTGGGCCTCCACACCGGCAGGACCTTGTACCCCTCCTGGGGTGGGTGGGCACCTCAGGCCAGCATCTTGGCCACTGCACGCTGGGTCTGCACACTGATGAGGTTGGCGCGATAGGCCGCGGTGGCATGGATGTCGCTGTTGAGCCCGCTGGCGTCAATTTTGACGGCAGCCGCAGACCCCACAGTGAAGCTGGCGTTGAGCGCGGCCTCCAGCCCAGCATGGCGAAACACCCCATTGCCCGCGCCAGTGACAGCCACGCGCACACCGCTGCCGGTCTGGGCCACAAACACCCCCACCAGCGCAAAACGGGACGCAGGCTGCACAAATTTCATGTAGCAGGCCTTCTTGGGCACCGGAAAACTGACCCCGGTGATGAGTTCTCCGTCCTGCAGCGCGGTGGCAAACATGCCCTGGAAAAAATCATCGGCCGCAATGGTGCGGCCGGTGGTGTGCACGGTCGCCCCCAGACCGAGGAGGGCGCTGGGGTAGCAGGCCGCCGGGTCATTGTTGGCCACCGAGCCACCGATCGTTCCCATGGCCCGCACCTGACGGTCTCCGATGTGGGCAGCCAGATCGGCCAGCGCGGGAATGCTGGACTTCACATCGGCGCTGTTGGCCACGTCGATGTGGCGGGTCATCGCGCCGATGACGAGCGCATTGCCATCCTTGCGGATGCCCGCCAGGCCCTGGATGCCAGACAGGTCCACCAGCTTGTCGGGGTTGGCCAGACGCAGCTTCATGGACGCCAGCAGGGTCTGCCCACCTGCCAGATAGCGGCCGCCGGACTTGGCCTGTTGGCTTGCGTCAGCGGTCGAGGCGGGACGTTCGAGGGTGAATGAATACATGGTGACGATCTCCTCAGTTCTTGGCACTCTGGATGGCCGCCCACACGCGTGCGGGCGATGCGGGCATGTCAAAGTCAGTCACGCCCAGCGGACGCAGGGCGTCCAGCACAGCGTTGATGACCGCCGGCGGTGAACCAATGGCACCCGCCTCACCGCAGCCCTTGGTGCCCAGCGGATTGTGCGTGCAGGGAGTGCAGATGGTGTCGATGCTGAAATTGGGGAAGTCATCGGCGCGCGGCATCGCGTAGTCCATGAAGCTGCCTGACAGCAGCTG
>JBDKJB010000290.1:0-3594 GCA_039796835.1 Pseudomonadota bacterium
CCATAGGGCTCGGCCATGTCACCCAGGGCCCGCGCCAGTTCCAGCAAACGGGTCCGCGTGGGTTTGCCATCCCAGAAACCTGTGCGGTACTTCACGTCCACGCCATAGGCACTGGTGTCCTGGCTCACCACCAGCAGTTCTTTGACGCCTCCCTCGAACAAAGCCCGGGCTTCGGAGAGCACGTCTCCTACCGGGCGCGACACGAGGTCACCGCGCATCGACGGGATGATGCAAAACGTGCAGCGGTGGTTGCAACCCTCAGAGATCTTCAGGTAGGCGTAGTGACGGGGTGTCAGCTTGATGCCCGCCACGCCAAAGGCACCGGGGATCAGGTCGGTGAAAGGGTCATGAGGCTTTGGCAGATGCTGATGCACCGCGTCCATCACCTCCTGTGTGGCATGCGGTCCGGTGACAGCCAGCACGCTCGGATGGATCTGTTTGACCAGGCTGCCTGCGCCGTCGTCCCCGGATTTGGCGCCCAGGCAGCCGGTCACGATGACCTTGCCATTGGCGGCCAAAGCTTCGCCTATGGTGTCCAGGCTCTCCTTGACCGCGTCATCAATGAATCCACAGGTGTTGACAATGACCAGATCTGCGCCATCGAAGGTCTTTGAAGTCTGGTAGCCCTCAGCGCTCAGTTGTGTCAGGATCAGCTCGGAATCGGTCAGCGCCTTGGGACAGCCAAGGCTGACAAAACCAACTTTGGGAATGGGGGATGCAGGAGTGGATGTGGCGGGGGTGCTCATCCCTCGATTGTCGCAGTTGCCCTCTGCAGGCTCACTTTTTCAATCCCCAGGCCTGAAGCATCTGTTCCTGCATCTGGCTCCACATGGCGCGCGACTGCTCCATGCCCTGCGTCACGCCCTGAGCCATCGGGTTTTGGCCTGCCATGAACTGCATCCACATGTCCGGCGTGAACTGCTTGGCCTGCTCACCCAACCTGGATTGCAGTTCCATGGCAGTGGCCACGCCACGCTCGATGTGCCCTCCCATGAAGCCCTGCATGGCGTTTCCATAGAAGCGAATGATGTTGGCAAGCGCCTCCGAACTGAACATGGGTGAGCCGTTGGCCTCTTCCTCCAGGATGATCTGCAGCAAGATGCTCCGGGTGATGTCGTCCGCAGTCTTGGCATCTTGAACCTGGAAAGGCTCCCGCTGCATCACGAGTTGCTTGACTTCAGCCAGCGTGATGTAGCTGGAGCTTGACGTGTCATACAGGCGCCGGTTCGGATACTTCTTGATGACCCGCACAGCAGCGGCGTCAGCGCGGGATTTTTTGTTTTGCATTGCAGCATTCTAAAAACCGTGCATTCCTTCGTCGCCCAAGGAATACCCTCGGGTATCCGGATTCAGCCGGGCCCACTCGTTGTAGAGTGTCGGCTGTTGACTTCGATGGAACAAACAATGACAGTGAAAGTGGCTTTGGTGGGATCGCGTTTTTTCGGTGCAAGCGCTCTCGCGGCCCTGATGAACGAGCCCGGCGTGCAGATCAGCTGCGTCGTGACGATTGCCGAGGATGATCGGCTTGCGCTGGCCGCCCGGAAGGCCGGTCTGCCCGTGCACGTACTGGCCAATCCCAAGGTAGTGCCAGGTGAAGCCATTTCGGAAAGCAGCGACGTGATCGTGGCGGCACATACCCACGCCCGTGTGAGCAATGAAGCGCTTGCGCGCACCCGGCTGGGGGGGGTGGGCTACCACCCGTCGCTGTTGCCACGCCACCGGGGCATCGCTGCGGTTGAATGGACGATTTTGAGCGGTGACCCCATTGCGGGAGGCTCGGTATATCACCTTGCCGATGGTTGGGACAAGGGAGCTGTGGCCGCCCAGGATTGGTGCTTTGTACGCAAGGATGACGATGCCCGCAGCCTGTGGGAACGCGAGCTCGCCCCGATGGGCCTGCGCCTGCTGTGCCAGGTGGTGCGGCAGGCCGGGGCTGACGGCAAGCTGCCCGCTTTTGAACAGGACAACCAATTCGCCACGCGTGCCCCGATGCTGCACAAGGCAGTGACTCTGGACGAAAGCAATCTGCCGATGACAACTTCATTGGCGGTCACGGTGGTGGGAGACAACCGTCCAGGCATCGTCAGCCAGCTCGCCGACAAGGCACAGCGCTTCGGCGCCAACTGGACGCACAGCCAGATGGTCAACATGGACGGCCAGTTTGCCGGGATGGCCCATCTGGATGTACCTGCGCAGCATGCCGATGCGCTGGCCCGCACTCTGGTGGAGCTGGAAGGAACCGGATTGAAAGTGACTGTGGCCAAATCCGGTGGCAACCCGCCGCAGAGCCACAGGACGCTGACCTTGGGCCTGATCGGTGATGACCGGGTCGGCATCGTCAGCCGCGTCACGGCTCTCCTCGCCGGCAACAACATCAGCATTGAGCAACTTTCGACCGAACTGGTCCAGGGCGCGGGTGGGCGCGCTGCCTTCAAGGTGAATGCGCAGTTGCAGGTTCCCAAAGCCGTCAACACGGAAGAACTGAGCATCGCTCTGGGCGATCTGGCACGCGAGTTGACGCTGGATTTCAAGCTCGGCGAACCCCATTGACATTCAGCCATTCGACACCATGAGCCTGCGCCGCCAAGCCTGCATTGCAGGCATCTTTGAACACCCCACCCGGAAGGCACCTGACAAGACCGTCGCACAACTTCACGCCGAGTGCGCGCGCGGCGCGCTGGCGGATGCGGGCCTGACTTTGCAGGACGTGGACGGCTACTTCTGCGCCGGCGACGCCCCCGGCATGGGCCCCAACAACATGGTGGACTACCTCGGCCTGAAGGTGCGCCACGCCGACAGCACCGACAACGGCGGCTCCAGCTACCTGGCCCACGTGAGCCACGCGGCGCAGGCCATCGCCGCCGGCAAGTGCAATGTGGCCCTCATCACCCTGGCCGGCCGGCCACGTTCCGAGGGCAGCAGCGGCACCGCGCCGCGCGCCTGGTCGCCGCTCACGCCCGACGTGCCCTGGGAAATGCCCTACACGCCGGTCACCGTCAACATGTATGCCCTGGTGGCCGCGCGCCACATGCATGAATTCGGCACCACCTCCGAGCAGCTCGCCTGGATCAAGGTGGCAGCCTCGCATCACGCTCAGCACAACCCGCACGCCATGCTGCGCGAGGTGGTCACTGTGCAGGACGTGCTGAAATCGCCGATGATCTCCGACCCCCTGCACAAGCTCGACTGCTGCGTGGTCAGCGACGGCGGCGGCGCCCTCATCGTCACGCGGCCCGAGATCGCCCGTTCCCTGAAGAAGCCCGTGGTCAACATCCTCGGCGCGGGCGAAACCATCAAGGGCCAGCTCAACGGCCAGGTGGACCTGACCTGGAGCGGCGCAGCCATCAGCGGCCCCCTCGCCTTCGCCGAAGCGGGTGTGACGCCGGCCGACATCCAATACGCCAGCATCTACGACAGCTTCACGATCACCGTGCTGATGCAGCTCGAAGACCTGGGCTTCTGCAAGAAAGGCGAAGGCGGCAAGTTTGTGATGGACGGCAACCTGATCAGCGGCGTGGGCAGGCTGCCCTTCAACACCGATGGCGGCGGCCTGTGCAACAACCACCCGGCCAACCGCGGCGGCATCACCAAGGT
>JBDKJB010000291.1:0-3574 GCA_039796835.1 Pseudomonadota bacterium
TTCCCACGCCAACAACAAAACCAAGCGCCGCTTTCTGCCCAATCTGCAGTACCGCAGGTTCTGGGTCGAAACCGAAAACCGCTGGGTGCGCCTGCGCATCAGCAACGCCGGTCTGCGCCTGATCGACAAAAACGGCATCGACGCTGTGCTCGCAGACCTGCGTGCACGCGGCCAGGCCTGATCCACTGAACAAGGAGAACCACCATGGCAACCAAAGGCGGACGCGAAAAAATCAAGCTGGAATCAACCGCTGGCACCGGCCACTTCTACACCACCAACAAGAACAAGAAAACCATGCCCGAAAAGATGCTGATCAAGAAATTTGATCCCGTCGCCCGCAAGCATGTGGACTACAAAGAGGCCAAGCTGAAGTGATGTTCAGTCGCGGGGCACCTCGCCCCGCCAGCCCAAAGCCCGCCGGTGCAAACAGCGGGCTTTTTTATTGCCTGTCCAACCTCAGACCGAATACACCGGATGGTGCAGGCCACCGGCCAGGTGCTCGCGGGACCAGGCCACCGGGTCGGCGTCACGGGGCAGCAGCACCCCGGCGGCACGCACCTGCTGGGCACGGGCGTCGAGCGCCGGCGGTTGCTGCCCGGCCTCATGCGCGGTGACGGCCTCTTCGAGCATGCGCCGAGCCATCACGATGCCTTTGTCGGTCGGCAGGAGCTTCTCGGCGGCATGGTTCTGGATCGGGCCCATGCTCTCCTGCAGGGAATAGTCCTGCGCCGAGATGCCCGACACCCCGCTGTAGGCGCGTTTGTCCTTTTGCGCCCGGCGGTCCAGCCCGTAGTCGTTGCCGGCGTTGTGCTTCGGAATCCAGGCGCCGGGCTCGTGCCCTGACTCGTATTCGACGTGGATGCCATGGCCGCTGCGCATGACCTCGAGTTCATGGTCGGTCAACGGCCGCTCCGGTTTGAAGTTGATGCTCCACGCCCAACAGCTGTGGTCGTCGGCCGGCACCCACACATGGCCGCCAAGCGCGTGTTCACCAAACGGCGGAATCAGGGTGTACCAGGGGAACAGGTATTGCGTGACGCGCCAGTACCAGGAGTCCGGCTCGCCGTGGCGGCGACCGAACAGGGTCAAGCCGAAGTCCGTCGGCTCCACCGTGAAAACCACGTTGCCGTCGGCCTTGATGTAGTCCGCCGCCTTGGTGCCCCGGTGCATCGGGTCGCCGTCGACCTCGTAACGGTGCACATAGGACACATGGGCTGTGTCGATTCCGCCTTCGAGCGCCTGCAGGTAGTTGGATTGCTGCTTGCGCCGGGTGACAAACACATGGCTGGGCGGCAAGCGGCACCATTCGAGGTCTGGCGGGGCCGGTTGCTGGTCGGCCGGCCCCATGTAAGCCCAGACCACGCCGCCCTTCTCCACGCAGGGGTAGCCCTGGATGTGCATGCGCTCACACACCTGCGACGAGTCCGGCGCTGAAGGCACCTCGACACAGCGCCCCAGGCGGTCGAACTTGAGGCCGTGGTAGGCGCAGCGGATGCCACCCTCTTCATTCCGGCCAAAGAACAGCGACACCCCGCGGTGCGAGCAGAACTCGGCGATCAGGCCCGGCTGCCCAGCCGAATCTCGAAAGACCAGCAGCTTCTCGCCCAGCACTTGCACCCGCATCTGTGGGCTGTCGGGCTCGGCGATTTCATCCGATGTGCACACCGGCACCCAATAGCGCCGCATCAGCCGGCCCAGGGGGGTGGCGGGGCCGGTTTGGGTCAGCAGTTGGGAGGTGGTGGTGTCCATGGACATTCAAAGAAAAAAGGATATTTCCCGTTCATACACAAGCACATGCAGCTATTGTTTTGATATCGCTTGATGGGTCGATTTGGATTATCAGACACTTCATTCAGAGAATTTCATCACCCAAATTGATCCCAATTCGGGAACATGATACATTCTCACCCATGCGAATCATCGCCTTGGGCACGCTGCGCGACTTCTGGCAAAAACACCCGCAGGCGCGAGAACCGTTGCTGGCTTGGCATGCGCTTGCAGCCAGAGCGCAATGGACGTCCCCCAGCGGCGTGAAAGAGGCTTATCGCAACGCGAGTTTCCTGCCCGGCAACCGCGTCGTGTTCAACATCAAAGGGAACGATTACCGGCTCATCGTCGCCCTGCACCACAACCGACAGATTGCCTACATCCGCTTTGTGGGCACCCACAGTCAATATGACGACATCGATGCCAGCAACATCTGAAAGCAAGTTACCCAGAAGGTACGCCATGAACATTCGCCCCATCAAAACCAAGGCCGACCACCAGGCTGCCCTGCAGCGCATTGACGCGATCTGGGACGCCCCGCCCCGCTCGCCTGAATCGGACGAACTGGAAGTGCTGTCCCTTCTGGTGGAAGCGTATGAGACCAAACACATCCCTCTGCCTCCGGTGGACCCGGTGGCGCTGCTGCACCACGTGATGGAAGCACGCGACCTCAAGCGCAAAGACCTGGAGCCCTACATCGGCTCACGCGCACGCGTGGCCGAAGTGCTCAACCGCGTGCGCCCCCTGTCACTGGAGATGATCCGCCGACTGTCTGTCGGTCTGAATTTGCCTGCGGATGTGTTGATTGCTGGGTATGAGTTGAGGCAGGCGGCTTGAAATGATTTTGAAGGACACAGTGCTTGTGCTGGGAGCAGGGGCCAGCATGCCTTACGGGTACCAGCCAGTCCATTTACCTACCGCTTTACCATATTGCAATTGACCCAAAGTGCCGAGTTTGCCGTTTGGCCACCAAGCTCGATAGGGACCATGTTGCACGGTCTTTCCTTCGTATACCGCTTCGCACCACGCCTCCTTCACCTCAGGCGTTGATTCGCCATTGGGGCGTGTCCCCTTAGGGCAGCCAATCCCCGCTGCTGAAGCCGAACCTGCGCCAAAAGCAAGCCATGCAACGAATGGAAAGAAGAGCGTTGGATAGCGCTCAGTAGCAAAGCGGCCAAGACCGGCGATGGCACCGATCGTAGCGAGGGCGGTGGAAATGATTTGACCTTGGGGTGAGACGCATAACTTCCTCCCTGAGGGCTAACGTTTGAGCTCAGGCCGCGGCCCGTCAGGGCCGTCGCGCCTGCAGCGAATGGTTGGGCGGCAACACGACTAATACTCCACCCAATGATGTGAACCTAACCAGTGAAGCGTGGCCAACGGTTATAGCCGACAGCGGGGTCATTTGACCGATGCTTTCGGATGAACTCAACTTCCTTGACGTTGAGTTCTTCGTCTGTTGCCGACTCTGACTCCCAAAGAATCTGTTTCCTCACCGTGTAGTCTTGGCGCGCTTCCACGGACAGGCTCATGAAATCTGCATTCACCACTTCAATGTCTGGGCTGCCAAAGTAGCGATGGCTTCCGATGGTGTCCTTTCCGACATAAATCTTTCCTGTCGGGTACGTGATCATGTAGATCTGCTTCACTCGCACCCTCCTAATCTTGCCGCCCAACTTAATGTAGCCGACCGCCTATCCTGGCTCACCCAAGCTAGACGACAGAATAAGCTGGCCGCACGCAGGGGACTGAAAGCACCCGAAGCGGCGCGAAGCCGCTTGCAGCCTGTGCCAAAGCCCGATACACT
>JBDKJB010000292.1:0-3570 GCA_039796835.1 Pseudomonadota bacterium
AGGTGGTTGACGGGGCCGGGCGCCTCTTCAATGGCGACGAAATCCTGTTCCTGATGGTCAAAGAGCGCCTGATGCGTGGCGGCAAGCACGGGTCACGCCGTGCCGAAGAGGCGGTCAAAGGTGTGGTGGGCACACTCATGACCAACATGGCCATTGAACTGGCCCTGAAGGACAAAGGCGTGCAACTGGTGCGCGCCAAGGTGGGTGACCGCTACGTGCTCGAAGAACTTGAATTGCGCGGCTGGCTTCTAGGGGGCGAAAGCTCCGGGCATTTGCTGGCACTGGACAAGCACACCACGGGCGACGGACTCATTTCGGCACTGCAGGTGCTGCAGGCCGTGATCCGCAGTGGCCAGTCTCTGGCCAGCCTGTTGGCCGACGTCACCCTGTTCCCTCAAACCATGGTCAACGTGCGCCTGCAACCAGGCCAGGACTGGAAAGCCAACGCTCGGTTGCCCGAAGTGACCCGCCAGGTGGAGGCGGAACTTGGCCAGACGGGTCGGGTGCTCATCCGGGCCAGCGGTACCGAGCCCTTGGTTCGCGTGATGGTTGAGGCACGTGATGCCGCCCAGGCCAAGGCCTGTGCCGAGCGCCTGGCAGCCTGCCTGCAATCTTGAGCGACGCCTTTCACATCGTCCAGGCGGACTACGCCGACCCAGCGCACGCCGCTGCCATCGTGCGCCTGCTCGACCTGTACGCGCAAGATCCCATGGGCGGTGGCGAACCACTCAGCGCCTTTGCGCGCACCCACTTGGTGGCTGAGCTGGCTCTACGGCCCCAGGCCTTCAGCCTCCTGGCCTTTGCAGGCGAGCGTGCCGTGGGGCTGGCCAACTGTATCGAGGGCTTTTCCACCTTTGCCTGCAAGCCACTGGTCAATGTGCACGATCTGGCGGTCGACCCAGGCTTTCGGGGCAAGGGGGTGGGCCACAAACTGCTGTCAGAAGCAGAGGATGTCGCCCGCCAGCGCGGAGCCTGCAAGCTCACCCTGGAGGTGCTGAGCGGCAACACCCGGGCAGCGGCGCTCTACCAGCGTTTCGGGTTTGCGCACTACCAGCTCGATCCAGCGATGGGGCAGGCCGTGTTTTTGCAGAAGTGGCTGGAGTGAGCTGCTCAGGCGGGGCACAATCTCAGATCTATGTCTTCTGCCTCACAGGCCCTGCGCACTTCCACCTGGGGCACATTGCGCCATCCGCAGTTCAAGGCCCTGTCCATTGGTGGCAGCATCTACTTTGTCGGCAACGCCATGCAGACCATGGCCGCCAGCTGGATGATGGCGCAAATTTCCAATTCATCCTTCCTGGTCGCCCTGGTGCAGACAGCAGTCTTCCTGCCGATGTTCCTGTTGGCCCTGCCGGCGGGCGTTTGGGCTGACATTGCCGATCGCCGCCGCCTCATCCTCAACTCGCTTCATGTGCAGGTTGCAGCGGGTGTTTTGCTGTCGGTTCTGATGCTGCTGCACATTGGTGGGCCCGGCACTTTGCTGTTCATGATTTTTGTCATCGGCTGCTGCGTGGCCCTGCTGTCACCGGCCTGGAACTCTGCCGTCAGCCAGTCTGTGCCGCGCAACGAACTGCCCCAAGCCATCACGGTGGTCAGCATCGCCTACAACGCCGCTCGTGCGCTGGGGCCGACGCTGGCCGGCTTGGTGTTTGCTTTGGGTGGGGCCTGGAATTTCTTCATTGCCGTGCTGTCCACCCTGTATATGGCCTGGGCGGTGCGCAGCCATCCACCCAAGCCGCACCCACCCACGCGCCTGCCGCCCGAGCGCCTGTGGGGCGGCATGGTCAGCGCGCTGCGCTTTGCCCGTCATTCGCACAATGTGCTGGCGCAACTCTTGCGCACCATCGCCTACAGCGCTGCCGGCTCGGCGCTGTGGGCGCTGCTACCCTCCATTGGCAAGCAGCAGCTGGATTTGGGTGCCTCGGGTTTCGGCCTGCTGATGGGCTGCCTGGGTGGAGGGGCGGTGACGATCGGCTTCTTCATTGGCCGTCTACGCAGCCGCCACGGGCTGGAAGGTATCGTGCAGACAGGTTGCGTCATTTATGCGTCGGCCATGCTCGTTACAGCGTGGAGCCCCTGGGACTGGCCCCTCTATCCGGCCCTGATGCTGGCGGGTGCCGCCTGGATGGCGCCCATGTCCACTTTCAACACAGCCACACAAACCAGCGTGCCGCCTTGGGTGCGAGCCCGGGCAGCCGCCCTGCATACGGTTTGCGCCCTGGGGTCCTTTGCCATCGGCTCGGCCCTGTGGGGGGCACTGGCGGATCTGTTGACGCTGCCCGTGGCACTGACGCTCGCTGCCGTTGGCATGCTGGCTGGTCTGCTGCTGGCCAAGCCCTTCCCCTTGCGCATGGGCGAGGCCGAGGAGGTCACCCAGGCTGAGGCCTGGGAAAAGATTTTCATCACCAATGAGCCCGCACCCGACAAAGGGCCCATTGCGGTCGAACACGTGTATCGCATCGACCCCGGGCAGGCCCAGGCCTTCATCGACGCCCTGAGCGAGATGCGAGCTATCCGTCGCCGTGACGGTGCCAGCCTGTGGCGTGTGTACAGCGATCTGGCGGATCCCACACGCTACGTGGAGCGTTTCATCGTCGAGAGCTGGGCCGACTACCTTCACCAGCAGGCCCGCATGACCCTGGCCGACCAGGAGGTCGAGGCCAAGGTCAAGGCCTTCCAGGCCGAAGGTGTGCCGGTGATCACGCAGCACTTTTTGGCAGAGAGCTGAAGGGCTGCGATGCGGCTACTGCGGCTCCAGTTTGACCACTTCGCCGCTGTCACGCTTCAAATACAGGCTGCCTCCGGCCATGCGCACTTCGTTGCAGCTGAACTTGATCTGCCGTCCCTCGGTACACAGGGCGCTGTCTTTCGCGCTCCACTTGCCGGAATCTTTGAAGTTGCCAATGTTGATGAAGAAATAGCCATTGGCGTCAAACTGCCAGCGCCAGACGCTACCTTGGGCAGGTTTGACTGCAAAGACCTTCCCGGAGACGCTGCCGGAGAGCGCGTCTGGTGCAAGCGGAGCGCCCCCTTCAGGGAAGCTTTGAGCTGCTACAGCCTCCATGAACAGGCATATTCCGCAACCGGCGATCCAGAGTGAGTTCTTCATGTTCCACGTTCCCAATTCGTCCCAACCAGGTGTGCCAGGGTCACCACTTGTTGCGCAACTCCCGCAACTTGGTGAACACAGTTTTCGCGTCCGGCTGCACAGGTAACTCGGGAAAACTCTCTCGCAGCTTGGCGATGACGCCGGCGCTTTTCAGGCGGAAGAAGGTGTTGAAGCTGCGCTCCTGCTCCAGCGTGGTCACTACGGATGTGGCCGGGTCGTGGCCTGTCACTTGGGGCAGCAGGGCCTGGGCGGCGGCGTTGCCTGGTTCGCGGTTGAGCGTGAACCTGAGGTTGTTCTCGATGTAGTCGTGGCCGGGGTAGATGCGGGTGTCGGCGGGCAGCTTGTCCAACTGGGCCTGGAAAGTGTCAAACAGTGCGTCCACGCTGCCACCGTTGTGCACGTTGCCGGCCCCGGCGTTGAAGAGGGTGTCACCCGAGAAAATGGCCGGCGGCTCGCTGTTG
>JBDKJB010000293.1:0-3569 GCA_039796835.1 Pseudomonadota bacterium
GCTGGGAGACGACAAACCCAAGTACCTGAACTCGCCCGAAACGCCCGTTTTCAGCAAGGGGCGCGAGCTCTACGGCCTGTTTGAGGCGCGCCAGCACCTGCGGGAGGCGGGCTACGTGCTCGTCACCGAAGGCTACATGGACGTGGTGGCGCTGGCACAGCTGGGTTTTGGCAATGCCGTGGCCACGCTGGGCACGGCCTGCACCGACGAACACGTGCAGAAACTCTTTCGCTTCACCGACGCGGTGGTGTTCAGCTTCGACGGCGACGCCGCCGGACGCCGCGCAGCGCGCAAGGCCCTGGACGCCGCCATCCCGTTCGCCACCGACGTGCGATCGGTCAAATTCCTCTTTTTGCCACCCGAACACGACCCCGACAGCTACATCCGCGAATTTGGCCAGGAGGCCTTTGGCCGCATGGTGGCCGACGCCGTGCCCCTCTCCCGCTTCCTGGTCGAAGCCGCGCGCGAAGGCTGTGACCTGGGCAGTGCGGAGGGCCGTTCACTGCTTGCAGCCCAGGCCAAACCCCTGTGGCTGGCGCTGCCTGACGGTGCGCTCAAGCGCCAGTTACTGGCTGAGCTGGCCAAGCTGGTGGACCTGGGGGGCCGTGATCTGATGGATCTGTGGACACCGCAAAAACAGGCTTTTAATACACACAATAGAAATTCAAATACTCAAAATCAGTATAAAAACAATAGCTATCAGTCACACTACAACAAAGGAAATTATTCGAAAAAATCGAATGAATATTCAAATTACTCATTCAAAGAACCTCTGACGGCCCGCAGCGCCCCCACGAGCGGCGCAGACCATGCGCTGCGCATCGCTTTGTCGCACCCCGGCACCTGGGAGCAGATGAGCCAGGAAGAGCATCAGATGCTGTGCGAGCTGCCTGCGCCCCACGGCCCGCTGTTCACCTGGCTGGACGCCCAGTTTCACGAACACGGCAGCCAGAGCTGGGGGGCCCTGCGTGAGGGGCTGCATGGGCATCCCCAGGAAGACCTGGCGCTCAAACTCAGCGCCCAGGCCATGGGGCACGAGTCGGCGCACGCCGACCCCTCCGCCGCCGCGCTGGCCGTGCAAGGGGAAATGCGTCAACTGTTGCAACGCATGCTGGTCGCGCGGCTCAAAACCCAGGAAGACGAGGCCATCCGCGCCTCCAGCACCGACCCCGGCGCACTGAGCCGCTACCGCGATCTGCAAAAGCGCCGCGTCGAGCTCGAAAAGCAGCTGCGGGACAGTCGGCTGGTATAATCCCCGCTGCTTTCGGCAAGAGCGACAGCAGCACCTCCGGGCCCGGCCAACCGCAGCACACACGCGCAACAGGCCACCTTACCGCAAGGGCTGCACACCAAATGTTCGCCCACACAGCTTGCCACTGCGGATGTTCTGTTCATCCGCCCTGTCCATTGCCCCGCTTTCAGTTTTTCTGCTCAAGGGTTCCGCATGCCGAACAAAAAACCTGCGCCTGTCGCCAAGTCAACCAAGCCTGCCGTGAAGGTCACCATCAAAGCCGCCGCCAAGCCAGCGGCCAAGGCGGCCCCCAAGCCCACCCCGGCAAAACCTGCCGCCAAGCCAAGCACCAAGCCGCCGGCAAAGCCTGCCAAGCCTGAAAAAGACCTCAAAGGCAAAGGCAAGGCCAAGGCTGGCAAGCCGTCTGCCGACGACGCCGATCTGGCCGACATCGAAGCCGACCTGGTGGGCGAGCCCGAGTCCGTTGCTTCCGAAGAAAAGGCCAAACCCCTGCGCATGAAGATCAGCAAGGCGAAGGAACGCGCCTTGATGAAGGAATTCGGCCTGGACGAAACCGTCCTATCCGAAGAAGACATGGCCAAACGCCGCCAGCGCTTGAAACAGCTCATCAAGCTGGGCAAGACCCGCGGTTACCTCACCCAAGGCGAGATCTCCGACCACCTGCCTGACAAGCTGGTGGACGCCGAGACCATGGAAGTGGTCATCTCCACGCTGAACGACATCGGTGTGGCGGTGTACGAAAAGGTGCCTGACGCCGAAACGCTCATCATCACCGACAACGCCCCCACCGGCTCCACCGAAGAAGAAGCCGAAGAAGCCGCCGAAGCCGCTTTGTCCACCGTCGACAGCGAATTCGGTCGCACCACCGATCCGGTGCGCATGTACATGCGCGAGATGGGCACCGTCGAACTGCTCACCCGCGAAGGCGAGATCGAGATCGCCAAGCGCATCGAAGGTGGCCTGATGGCCATGATGGAAGCCATTTCAGCCAGCCCCGCCACGATTGCCGAAATCCTGCGTCTGGGCGAAGAGATCAAGGAAGACAAGGTCGTCATCACCACCATCGTGGACGGCTTCACCAACCCCAACGAAGCCGACGACTATGTGGCCGAGGAGGATTTTGACGAGTTCGATGAAGCCGACGACGACGACGGCAATGGTGGCAGCAAGGCCCTGACGCGCAAACTCGAAGAGATGAAGAAAGAAGCCATGCTGCGCTTCGAGCGCCTGCGTGACCTGTTCGAGAAGATGCACCGCGTGTACGACAAGCAGGGCTATGGCACACCAGACTACCACCGGGCTCAAAAGGCCTTGTCCACCGAGCTGATGTCGATCCGCTTCACCGCCAAGGCGATCGAGAAGCTGTGTGACATGGTGCGTGCCCAGGTGGACGAAATCCGCAAGTCCGAGCGCGAACTGCGCCGTATCCTGGTGGACAAGTGCGGCTACCCGCAGGACCAGTTCATCGCCGACTTCAGTGGCCGCGACAAGAATGGCAACAAGGTGCCCAGCCACATCCTCAACCTGAAGTGGATCGAAAAACAGGCCGCTGCCGGCAAGGCCTGGAGCCCTGTCATGGGCCGCAACATCCCGCCGGTGCAGGAGCTGCAGACCAAGCTGGCCACCCTGCAGGCCCGCGTGGTGGTGCCACTCGATGACCTCAAGGACATCAACAAACGCATGAACGAAGGCGAGGCCGCTTCCCGCCATGCCAAGAAGGAAATGATCGAGGCCAACCTGCGCCTGGTGATCTCCATTGCCAAGAAATACACCAACCGCGGCCTTCAGTTCCTCGACCTCATCCAGGAAGGCAACATCGGCCTGATGAAGGCGGTGGACAAGTTCGAATACCGCCGAGGCTACAAGTTTTCGACCTACGCCACCTGGTGGATCCGCCAGGCCATCACGCGTTCCATCGCCGACCAGGCCCGCACGATCCGCATCCCGGTGCACATGATCGAGACCATCAACAAGATGAACCGCATCAGCCGGCAGCACCTGCAGGAGCACGGCTTCGAGCCCGATGCCAGCGTGCTGGCCGAGCGCATGGAGATCCCCGAGGACAAGATCCGCCGCATCATGAAGATCGCCAAGGAGCCGATTTCGATGGAAACCCCGATCGGCGACGACGACGACAGCCACTTGGGCGATTTCATCGAAGACAGCACCAACACCGCGCCGGTCGAAGCCGCCATGCAGGCTGGCCTGCGCGACGTGGTCAAGGACATCCTCGATTCACTCACCCCGCGCGAAGCCAAGGTGCTGCGCATGCGCTTCGGCATCGAGATGACCAGCGACCACACGCTCGAGGAAGTCG
>JBDKJB010000294.1:0-3547 GCA_039796835.1 Pseudomonadota bacterium
GGCGTGGGTGAGCGCACCCGCGAAGGCAATGACTTCTATCACGAGATGGCCGATTCCGGCGTGGTGAAGCTCGACAACCTGGCCGAATCCAAGGTGGCCATGGTCTACGGCCAGATGAACGAGCCCCCGGGCAACCGTCTGCGTGTGGCACTGACCGGCCTGACCATCGCCGAGTCCTTCCGTGACGAAGGCCGTGACGTGCTGTTCTTTGTGGACAACATTTACCGCTACACCCTGGCAGGTACCGAAGTGTCCGCCCTCCTGGGGCGCATGCCTTCCGCCGTGGGCTACCAGCCGACGCTGGCCGAAGAGATGGGCCGCCTGCAGGAGCGCATCACCTCCACCAAGGTGGGCTCGATCACCTCGATCCAGGCCGTGTACGTGCCGGCCGACGACCTGACCGACCCGTCCCCTGCCACCACCTTCGCCCACCTCGACTCCACCGTGGTGCTGTCGCGCGACATCGCCTCGCTGGGCATCTACCCCGCCGTGGACCCGCTGGATTCCACCAGCCGCCAGCTCGACCCGCTGGTGGTGGGTGCTGACCACTACACCACCGCCCGCGCCGTGCAGGGCACCCTGCAGCGTTACAAGGAACTGCGCGACATCATCGCCATCCTGGGCATGGACGAACTGGCTCCGGAAGACAAGCTGGCCGTGGCCCGCGCGCGCAAGATCCAGCGTTTCCTGTCGCAGCCCTTCCACGTCGCCGAGGTGTTCACCGGTTCGCCCGGCAAATACGTCAGCCTGGCCGAGACGATTCGCGGCTTCAAGATGATCGTGGCCGGTGAATGCGACCACATGCCCGAGCAAGCCTTCTACATGGTCGGCACGATCGATGAGGCCATCGAAAAGGCCAAGAAGATCGCTTGATCGCTCTAAGGAAGCAGAATGGCCAACACCATCCACGTTGACGTTGTCAGCGCCGAAGAGTCCATCTTCTCGGGCGAGGCCACCTTTGTGGCCCTGCCCGGTGAAGCGGGCGAACTGGGCATCTACCCGCGCCACACACCGCTGATCAGCCGCATCAAGGCGGGTTCGGTGCGCATCCTCAAGGCTGACGGCAGCGAAGAATTCGTCTTTGTGGCCGGTGGCATCCTCGAGGTGCAACCCGAGCGCGTGACCGTGCTGTCCGACACCGCCGTGCGCGGCAAGGATCTGGACGAAGAAAAAGCCAACGAAGCCAAGCTGGCCGCCGAAGAAGCCCTGAAAAACGCCAAGAGCGACATCGACATGGCCCGGGCTTCTTCCGAACTGGCCGTCATGGCCGCGCAAATCGCTGCGTTGCGGAAATATCGACAAAAGAAGTGATTTTTCCGAGCAGCGATGCGGTTACTTAGCTTCTGATTCAGAAGCATCACAGAGGTCAAAGCCGCTTTTCAGCGGCTTTTCTTTTCTGGTGGTTCACGCGACGGGACGGGTTTGAGGCACGACGCTTGGTCGCACCCGCTTCAACCCACCCCCGGCATATCGGGCAGCTCGTTCGGATTGAGCCCCCCAGCTTCCAGCGGGAAATGTTGAACCAGCAGGGCGGAGATTTCTTCCAAGGCCTGCGTCAGCCCGTCTTCGAACCGGCCAGCACGAAGATGGGCTCCCAGACGCTGCGTCAGGGCCTGCCAATCGGCCGCGCTGACCTTGTCGTTCAGTCCCCGGTCGGCGACGATCTCGATGGCGCGGTCCCCCAGCAGCAGGTAGATGAGCACGCCGTTGTTGTGCTCGGTGTCCCAGACGCGCAGCTTGCCAAACAGGGCCACGGCCCGTTCGCGCGCACGGGCATGGCGCCGCAGGTAGCTCCAGGGCAGGCCGGCCTCGACATGGATGCGCACCTCACCGCTGTGCCGTGCCTCGCTGGCCGCCACGCGGCGGCGCAGGCGCTCGGCCATGTCGGGGGGGATGGCACGCCGCGCATCGGACTCGTCCAGCCACAGGTGGCGCAGCATGTGACGCAAACTTCTGTTCATCACCAGTCTCCCGACGCACCACCACCGCCAAAATCCCCACCTCCGCCCGAGCTGAAGCCACCGCCCGAACCGCCAGACCAGGACCCACCCGAACCCGCACCGCTGCTCCACCCGCCGGCGTTCCAGCCGCCCCGCGAAGCCTGGCGCCCGAAGCGCTGCGCCGGCCCACCCAGCACCAGCGCGACCAACAGGGCGAGGACACCGGCGGCCAAGGCCAGGCCCAGACTCACGGTGACCCACCAGGCCAGGCCGCCGACTCCCAGGCCCGTGGCCAGGGCCCCGCCCTTGCGCCCCAGCATGCCGCTGAACACCTTGCCCACCACCGGCACGGCAAAGAACAGGAAGATCGCCAGATCGGCCCACTGCATGCCCGCCTGCCCCCGGGCCTGGCGGCTGGCGGGCGCAGGCAGCGCCTCCCCACTGACCAGACCGATGAGGCGGTCCACCCCGGCATCGACGCCACGCGCATAGTGGCCTTGCCGGAATTCGGGGGTGATGGCTTCGTCGATCACGCGCTTCGCCGCCAGATCGGGGATGGCACCTTCCAGGGCCTTGGCCACCTCGATGCGCACGCGCCGATCCTGCCGGGCGACGATGAGCAGCACGCCATCGCCCACGTCCCTGCGGCCGATCTTCCAGCTGCTGGCCACACGGTAGGCGTAGCTGGCGATGTCTTCAGGCTGCGTGGTCTGCACCAGCAGCACCACGATCTGTGAGCCTTTGTCGCGTTCAAAGGCGGCGAGCTTGGCTTCGAGGGCCTCGCGTTCCGGCGCAGCCAGGGTGGCACTCAGGTCCACCACCCGGCCGCTGAGGGCAGGCACGGCCTGAACGTCCTGTGCCTGAGCTGGCACAAGGCCCAAAACAGCACAAATGATCAGCAAAAACAGTGCAAAAAAGCGATCTGATTGTGCGCATCTGGACACAGAAATGCCCTTGCTGGATTCAATTATTTCTTGTTGAAGTCCACCGTCGGCGGGGCAGCGATCTGCGCCTCGTTCTGCACACTGAAGTTGGTCTTGACCGCGTAGCTGAAAAGCATGGCCGTCAGGTTGCTGGGGAAGCTGCGCGTCAGCACGTTGTACTCTTCCACCGTCTTGATGTACTTGTTGCGCGCCACGGTGATGCGGTTTTCGGTGCCTTCGAGCTGCACGCGCAGGTCGGCAAAGCCCTTGTTGGCCTTCAGGTCGGGGTATTTTTCAGCCACCACCATCAGGCGTGAGAGGGCGCTGCCCAACTCGCCCTGGGCGGCCTGGAATTTCTTGAAGGCATCGGGGTTGTTCTGCACCTCGGGCGTCACCTGGATGGCGGTGGCCTTGGCCCGCGCTTCGACCACCTTGGTCAGCGTATCCTGCTCGAAATTGGCCTCGCCCTTGACGGTGGCGACGATGTTCGGCACCAGGTCGGCACGGCGCTGGTACTGGTTGAGCACCTCGCTCCAGGCCGATTTGGTCTGTTCGTCCAGACGCTGGAAGTCGTTGTACCCACAGCCTGCGAGCAAGGTGGCCACCAGCAGGGCCAGGGCGGTGGTGGCGGTGCGGCGCATCGCGCGCAGGGTGAGGGTCATGGCGGTTCCTTCAGTTCAAAGA
>JBDKJB010000295.1:0-3507 GCA_039796835.1 Pseudomonadota bacterium
AGGTGGTCCTCGTCGCCCAGGATGTCGGTCAGCACGGCGAAGCGGTTGCCCTCTTTGATCAGACCCATGGCGATGCCGGCCACGTGGGCCTTCATGGGCACGCCGGCGTCCATCATGGACAGGCAGCCACCGCAGACCGAGGCCATGGAGCTGGAGCCGTTGGACTCGGTGATCTCACTCACCACACGGATGGTGTAGGGGAACTCTTCCTTGGTCGGCAGGCAGGCCACCAGGGCGCGCTTGGCCAGGCGGCCGTGACCGATCTCGCGGCGCTTCGGTGACCCCACGCGACCCGTTTCGCCGGTGGCGAAGGGGGGCATGTTGTAGTGCAGCATGAAGCGGTCTTCATAGTCACCGGAGAGGGCATCGATGCGCTGCGCGTCGCGCTCGGTGCCCAGGGTGGTGACCACCAGGGCCTGTGTCTCACCCCGCGTGAACAGGGCCGAGCCATGGGTGCGCGGCAGCACGCTGTTGCGGATTTCAATGGGGCGCACGGTGCGCGTGTCGCGGCCGTCGATGCGCGGCTCACCTGCCAGGATCTGGCCACGCACGATCTTGGCTTCGATCTCGAAGAGCAGACCCTCGACGGCCACACTGTCGAAGGCTTCACCGGATGCCTTGAGCGCAGCCATCACTTCGCCATAGGCGGCACGGCAGGCCTGCGTGCGCGCCTGCTTGTTGCGGATCTGATACGCAGCGGCCAGCTTGACTCCGGCCAGTTCCTGGACCTTGGCGATCAGGGGCTCGTTCTTGGCGGCGGGCTTCCAGTCCCAGGCCGGCTTGCCGGCGTCGCGCACCAGCTCGTGGATGGCGTTGATGGCGATGTTGCCCTGCTCGTGACCGAACACCACTGCGCCAAGCATGAGCTCTTCGCTCAATTGCAAGGCTTCACTTTCCACCATCAGCACAGCGGCTTCCGTGCCGGCCACGACGAGGTCCATGACGGACTCCTTGCGCTGGGTCTGGCCGGGGTTAAGCACATATTGGCCATTGATGTAGCCCACGCGGGCGGCGCCGATCGGGCCGGCAAAGGGAATGCCGCTCACTGACAAGGCAGCGCTGGTGGCGATCATGGCGGCGATATCGGCATCGACCTCGGGGTTCAGGCTCAGGGTGTGGATAACCACATGCACTTCATTGAAGAAGCCCTCGGGAAACAGCGGGCGGATCGGGCGATCGATCAGGCGGCTGGTCAGGGTTTCGTATTCGCTGGGACGGCCTTCACGTTTGAAGAAACTCCCAGGGATCTTGCCGGCGGCATAACCCTTCTCGAGGTAATCAACGGTGAGCGGGAAGAAATCCTGCCCGGCCTTGCCTTCGGTCTTGCCGACCACAGTGGCCAGCACCACGGTGCCGTCCATGTCCAGCAGTACGGCGCCGGTGGACTGACGGGCGATTTCGCCCGTTTCCATGGTGACCGTGTGCTGGCCCCACTGGAAGGTCTTGCTGATTTTTTTGAACATCGTCATGTGAATCTCCTGGATGCGACGATCCCGGTGGCAGACCGGGTACTGTTGGAGAAACCGCACAGAACACGATGCCATTCCAGTTGAGCCCTGAACCAGGGCACAGGTGGAATGACACAGCTTCGCTCCGTTTTGGTGACTCCGAAGTGAAAAGCGCCTGAGCTTCTACCGGAAACCCAGGCGCCTTATTTGCATGCGGGCTGAAATTACTTGCGCAGGTTCAGCTTGGTGATCAGGGCCGAATAGCGCTCGGCGTCCTTGGCCTTGAGGTAGTCCAGCAGCTTACGACGGCGGCTGACCATGCGCAGCAGGCCACGACGACCATGGTGGTCCTTCAGGTGGTCCTTGAAGTGAGGAGTGAGTTCGTTGATGCGTGCGGTGAGCAAAGCCACCTGCACTTCGGGGCTGCCGGTGTCACCGGCCTTGCGGGCGTTGTCTTTGACAACTTGCGCCTTGACGGAAGAAGCAATCATGGTTTTCCTTGAAGTATTTGACTTGCGTACCCAGGCCGGAATGCCCGAGACGTGCGCGTTGCGCTCGTTGCCAAGGATCTGGCACCAAACGCAAAACCGTGCAATTGTAGCGGATTGGGCCGCTGGATGAGGCGACTTAGGGCTGCCTGCCTTCTTTTCAAGCCCGACTGCGGCCACCAGACTGCCTTTTAATTCATCGCCGACCGTCTTGAAATCCATGGGATGCGCGCTCAACTCTGGTCCATGCAGGCGCTGTGCCTGCACCTACGCAAAGGAGTTTCACATGTTCTACGCCGCCGCCACCCTGCCCGCCTTGCACCGCTGGAGCCGCCCCGGCCACGCTGCCGGCCGATCGCTGGAGCGCTTTCTGGACGACGCTCTGGCCGCCACCCGCTTGCCTGGCGCCCATTTCAGCCAGGATGAACACGCCTTCACCTTGAACTTTGATGTGCCTGGCGTGGCCAAAGACCAATTGAGCATCCAGATTGAAGATGCCGTGGTGCGCATCGCCACCAAAGACGGCGCGCCACGACAGTACAAGGCAGCCTACGAGCTGCCCCAGGACATCGACGCCGCTGCATCGGAAGCCAGGCTGGACAACGGTGTGCTCACCCTGAAGCTGGTGAAAAAGCTCGTTGCCAGCAAGGCCACCGAGCTGGCCGTGGCCTGACCGCCTGAGCCGCTACACCTGCACCAGCGATCGCATGTCCCATCGGGGCTTGATGTCAAAGGCGTAGGTGCAGGTGGGTGCCTGAACCCCGCTTTGCAGTCGCATGGCCGCGGCCAGCGCGATCATCGCGCCGTTGTCGGTGCACAGATGCAGTTCGGGGTAATGCACCCTGAAGCCACCCCGGGCTGCCTCGCCGTTCAACTGGGCGCGCAGGGCCCGGTTGGCGCCCACTCCACCGGCCACCACCAGACGTTGCAAACCCGTCTGGCGCAGCGCAGCCAGCGATTTCTTCACCAGCACCTCGACGATGGCGGCCTGAATAGACGCAGCCAGATCGGCCTTGCGCGTCGACAGATCGGCACCCAGCTTCTGCGCTTGCACCAGCACCGCCGTCTTGAGCCCGGCAAACGAAAAATCCAGATTCCCGCTGTGCAACAGCGGACGCGGCAGCTTGAAAGCACGCTCATCGCCACCCTCGGCCAGACGGGCCAACAGCGGGCCACCCGGGTAGTCCAGGCCCATCAGCTTGGCGGATTTGTCAAAGGCCTCCCCCGCCGCGTCGTCGATCGTCTCGCCCAGCACGTCATACCGCCCAACCGCATCCACCCGCATGAGCTGCGTGTGCCCCCCGGACACCAGCAAAGCCACGAACGGAAACTGCGGCGGGTCTGCGCTCAGGAAGGGCGACAGCACATGCCCTTCGAGGTGATGCACCCCCAGCACCGGCTTCTGCAATGCCGCCGCCAGGGCGCATGCCACACCCGCCCCCACCAGCAGCGCTCCGGCCAAGCCAGGCCCCCGGGTGAAGGCGACCACGTCCACATCGGCGATGCGCTTGCCCGCCTTGCCGAACACGGTGTCGGCCAGCGGGAGCACCCGGCGGATGTGGTCACGGCTG